>NZ_JBIXLM010000065.1:0-12730 GCF_045798545.1 Paeniglutamicibacter sp. ORCA_105
CGGTTTGCGCATCGGCACCCCGGCCCTGGCCACCCGCGGCTTCTCCGAGGCCGCGTTCGTGGAGGTCGCGGACATCATCGCCGAGACCCTCATCGCCGGCACCCAGGAGAACAACGAGGCAACGCTCGCGGCCCTGAAGGACCGCGTGCACGCCCTGGCCAACGCCCACCCGCTGTACCCGGATCTGGCCAAACTGGTCTAGTCCCGGACTCCTTGCAAGATATCGCGAGCCCGGGACCAGAACGGTCCCGGGCTCGCGGTTTTTGCATCTCCTGCCGTGGCGCGCATCACATGCCTGTTGCTTGCAGCATCCATCATCGAGAACCACCACAGCGGTATATACGAAGGAAGTTTGTTCAATGGCTATCAGTGTTTTTGATCTTTTCACCGTCGGCATTGGGCCATCGTCATCACACACGGTGGGTCCCATGCGCGCCGCGCACGCGTTTGCCGCGAAGCTGGTGCGCGAGGAAATCCTCGGGCAGACCGCATCGCTGCGGGTCGACGTCTACGGTTCGCTGGCCGCCACCGGCCGCGGCCACGGAACCTTCACCGCGATCATGCTGGGACTGGAAGGCTACGAGCCCGAGGCCATCCTGCCGTCCGAGGTCGATGAGCGCCTCGACGACATGGCGGCGACCGGCAAACTGCAATTGTGCAAGGCGCTGGGAGGGGGCAAGGAAATCGACTACAAGGTCGAGGACATGATCCAGCACCCGCTCACGGTCCTGCCCCGGCACACCAACGGCCTGAAGATGGCGGCCTTGGATGCCGAGGGCAACATCCTGGCCGAGGACACCTACTATTCGGTGGGCGGCGGCTTCATCGTGCGCGAGGGTGCCGAGGAAAAGCTCGCAGCCAACCTCGAGGGCGCGCTCAACGCGCAACCCTACCCCTTCACCACCGCCGCAAAGCTGCTGGAACACTGCGCCACGTCGGGTCTGTCCATTGCCGGCGTCATGGCCGCCAACGAAGAGGTCTACCGCTCCAAGGAAGAGATCCGGGAAGGCCTGCTGCATATCTGGCAAGTCATGGAGGATTGCAAGGACTCCGCGCTGGAACGCGAGGGCGTGCTGCCCGGCGGGCTCAAGGTTCGCCGCCGCGCCCCCGAATGGCACAAGCGCCTGGCCAAGGAAGACAAGGACCGCGATCCGGTGTACTGGCAGGAATGGGTCAACCTGGTGGCGCTGGCCGTCAACGAGGAAAACGCGTCCGGCGGTCGGGTCGTCACGGCCCCGACCAACGGTGCTGCCGGCATCATCCCCGCGGTGATGTTCTACGCGACCCACTACGCACCCGGTGCCCAGTACTGGAACCAGGAAGAGCGCGAAGACGTGATCGTCCGCTTCATGCTCACCGCAGCGGCCATCGGCGTGCTCTACAAGGAGCAGGCCTCGATCTCCGGCGCCGAGGTCGGTTGCCAGGGCGAGGTCGGTTCGGCCTCCTCGATGGCAGCCGGCGGCCTGGCCGAGATCCTGGGCGGCACCGTTGACCAGGTGGAAAACGCCGCGGAAATCGCCATGGAGCACAACCTTGGACTGACCTGTGACCCGATCGGCGGCCTGGTGCAGATCCCGTGCATCGAACGCAACGCCATCGCCGCTTCCAAGGCCATCAACGCCGCCAAGATGGCACTGATGGGCGACGGGCAGCACCACGTGACCCTCGACGAAGTCATCATCACCATGCGGGAAACCGGCAAGGACATGAGCGACAAGTACAAGGAAACCGCCATGGGCGGCCTGGCCGTGAACGTGATCGAGTGCTAGGGGCATAATCCCACGGCAACGGCCCGGTGCCTGCCGCGGTCCCGGATTTTTCGGGGCAGCGCAGGCACCGGGCCGTTCGTGCTTCCGATGCCGGAGGGAAGGTTGCCGGCTGGTAGCCTTCGAAGCATGCTTGAGATCCGACCCTTCACCGCCGCCGATGCCGAAGCCGCCCTGGACGCGCGCGCCGAGCTGGACGCCGACGACTTCGACTTCCTGCTGGGGTACTCGGCCCGCCGGGGATTCGAGTCCTACCTCGAGCAGCTGGCGGCCCACGAAGAAGGCCTTGGCCTGCCTCCCGGATGGGTCCGCTCCGCGCTCTGGGGCGCCTTCTCCGAGGGCACGCTGGTGGGCCGGACCTGCATCAGGTTCGAACTCAACGAGAACCTGCTCGCCGTCGGCGGGCACATCGGCTATGCGGTCCGCCCGGGGCACCGCAGGCGCGGCCACGCCACCAGGATCCTGCGCCTCTCGCTGGCACAGTTGGCGCAGCGCAACATCGAATCGGCACTGGTCACCTGCCGGGACGACAACACCGGATCGGCCCACACCATCGAGGCCAACGGGGGACTGCTGGAGAACGTCATCGAGGCCTCCGACGGACCCACCCGGCGGTACTGGGTTCCCACCCGCGCCACGCCTCGGGGCTGAGGTCCCGCGCGGCGGGACTCTGCTGCGCATTGGCCCTTCATCGGGACCGTGGCCTACCATGGGAAGGACGCCCGGACCCGGAGCGGCCACGCGCAACGGCGGTGCCTGCCCGGGGAAATCCCGGCCCCAACACGGATGGAGGTGACCGCACGCATGGAAGACGGACCTAGTCGATCTAGCACGCCGCGCGAGCGACACCTCTGTGCTCCGGCATCCCTCACCACCCAGCCATGACCATCCCCTTCCCCGCCCGGTAGCAAACACCGAGCCGGGAACCGGCCCGCATTTCGGGTCATGGCTCCACATCCATGGGGGGATTGCTTCCAGGGTCCAGCAGGTGCTGCGCGGCCGCTGTGATACTCACAGCCCAAGCCCACAACACCCACTGCCGACACACGTCACCGGGACCAACCGGTGCGATGCATGCGTGTGTTTTCACCGGAGGGAACCGGAGAATGATCAAGACCCCCACCAGCTCGTTCGAGGCCAACTCGGAGCACCTGGCCACGGCCCTCGCCGACGGCGACATCGCCGCGACATCACGGGTGTTCCTTCCCTTGGGAACCAGCGAAACCCTTGAGCAGCTCGAGCGTTTGAGCACCATTGAGCGGGCGCTTGCCTACCGCACGCTTCCCAAGGGCCGCGCCCTTGAGGTCTTCGAGCGACTCGACGCCTCGCTGCAGGCCGACCTGGTCGCCGGCCTACAGGAACAAGACGTTGCCGAGGTCTTCGCCGCGCTCAGCCCCGATGACCGTGTGGCCCTGGTCGACGAGCTGCCGGCCGCCGTCGCGAACCGGCTCATCCTGGGCCTGAACGAGAAGGAACGTGCGCTGACCGGTACCGTGCTGGGCTACCCGCAGGGTGCGGTGGGACGCTGCATGAGTCCGGAATTCGTGACCACCCGTCCGGGGAACAGCGCGGGGGAGACCCTGGCCAGGGTGCGTGGCCGGCTCGATGACGCCGAGAGCGTCTACACCATCCCCGTCACCGACGCGGGCCGCCGCTTGGTGGGTGTGGTGTCGCTGCGCGACGTGCTGCGTGCCGAGCCCGGGGCACGGATCGAGGGGATCATGAAGACGCCGATTTCCGTGACTGCATCGCTCGATGCCGAGGAGGCCGCCAGGTACTGCGCCGACGCTAAGGTCCTGGTGCTGCCGGTCGTGGACGACGAGGAACGCCTCGTGGGGATCCTGACGGTGGATGACGCGCTACGCATCCTTGAGGAGGCCGAGAGCGAGGACGCTGCCCGGTCCGGCGGCACCGAGCCGCTGCGCCGCCCTTACCTGGCAACCCCGGTGCGCTCAATCGTGCGGGCCCGCGTGGTGTGGCTGCTGGTCCTGGCACTCGGTGCCACCCTGACGGTCAAGGTCATCGGCGCCTTCGAGGCGACGCTGGAGGCGCAGGTGGTGCTCTCGCTGTTCATCCCGCTGCTGATCGGGACCGGCGGGAACACCGGCAACCAGGCCGCGACCACGATCACCCGCGCCTTGGCGCTGGGGGACGTGCGGCCGCGGGACGTGTTCAAGGTGTTCGCCCGCGAGGTACGGGTAGGTGCGCTGCTTGGGCTGCTGCTGGGGACCCTTGGCTTCGCGATCGCGGCGCTGGCATTCACCGTCTCCCTGGGCCTGGTCATCGGGCTGACGCTGCTGGGGGTGTGCACCATGGCCGCGAGCATCGGGGGGTTGATGCCGTTGCTGGGCAAGGCTGTGCGCGCGGATCCCGCGGTCTTCTCCAACCCGTTCATCTCCACATTCGTCGATGCCGCGGGGCTGGTCATCTACTTCCTGGTGGCCACCAGCATCCTGGGGCTGTAGCAACTGGCCAACCGGGGCTCGACATGCGGGTTAAGGAGCCCGTCCCGGTGCCCCGGGGTGGGGCACGGATCGCACCATCGTACCTAATGAAAACGCTTTTGAGCAGCCCCTTTCGGCGGGGTGTATTCCGGTGCTACGGTGAGCAGACGGATCGAATCGGCACGCGGGCTTCCTCGCGTGGGAAGGAGTTCCCCCATGACTTCACGCGCAGGTTCCACAGGAATCGACGCCTCGCTCTACCGTCGACAGGGCCAATGGTGTACAGCCCTCGTAGATGTTTCGCTTGGAACAACCGCGGCGCAGGAAGCGGTTGACGCACTCCCCGAACACGTAGGAAAACTGCTCGGCTCGCAACAGGCCTCGGAGGCCGACATTGGAGCCCTGAAGACGGCCCTGCTGCCAGCCGAGGGACACGCGGCACCGGTCGCCCGCTTCGTGGCCGTGAACAACGGCGAGGTCGTTGTCGACGAAATCATTGATGGACTGAAGGTCGAGGCGTCCGACGTGGACTGCGGACCCTTCCCCAACCTGGTTGCCCTGGCCCGCGCCCGTGGTGGACAGTTCCCCTACCTGGTGGTCGAGGCCGGCCGGGACGGCGGAGAAGTGCGGCTATACCACTCCGCTGTACAAGGCGTCGAGGAAAGCCGCGGCGTCACCGGGGACCCGGAGGAGGCGCACCACGCACGCAAGGTTCCGGGACGCTATGACGAACCCAAGAACCAGTCCTCGACCGAGGAGATCTGGCGGCGCAATGCCGATGACCTGGCCAAGCAGATCGATGAGCTGGCAAGGGAAAACTACGTCAGGCTTATCGTGCTGGCCGGCGACGTCAAGGCCCGCGAACTGGTGGCCAGCAAGCTGGCCCCCGCGCACAAGCCGCTCACCAGCATTCTCGAACAGCACACGCGCACCGGCGGGGCGGACCAGTCCTTGTTCGCCGCGGCCGTGCAGGAACGAATCGATGAAGTGTTGGGCAGGGACGTCCAGGAACTGTCCGAACGCGTGGCGAACCGCAGCGGAAACGGCCGCTCGGAACTGGCACTGGGCTTCGACGAGGTCGTTACGGCACTGCAGCAGGCGCAGGCCGACACGGTGCTGGTGGGCCAGTACCAGGACGACGAGACGCTCATTGCCCTGAACGCCGACCCATGGCTTTGCGGCGAGGGCTCGGACGAACACGCGGAATTGGTCATCGGTTCCTGGCCGGCCCCGGAGGTGCTGTTGCGGGCCACGGCGCTGACGGATGCCACCATCCGCTATGTGCCCGAGGGCGTGCTGCCCGACGGGGTGGGCATCGCGGCGCTGCTGCGCTGGCCCAAGAACACGGAAACCGGTGCCTGACCCAGTCGCAGGGCAACGGACATGAGAGTGGCCCGGTTGCTGGCGAACCGAACGACGTGGTTCGCCCGCAACCGGGCCACTTTATGCAATGGGGGATGCGGCTACTTGGCCAGCTCCTCCATGGCCTGGATGTTGGATTCCATCCAGGCGACGTAGTCGGTGTTGGCCGGAAGCGTCTCGGTGAAGTCGACGACCGCCACATTTGCCGCGTCGGCCTGCTTGCGGATGCGTTCGGTCTGCGGGCTTTCGGTCTGGGTGTTGTAGGCCAGCACGTCGATGTCACCGGAGTCGAACCGCTTGCCCATCTCGTTGAATGCCTGCGGGGAAACCTCGCCGCCGCCCTCGATGGATTCGCTCAAGCCCTCCGGAGTCGCATCTGTCATGCCCAGGTCCTCAAGCAGGTGGAAGGGCACGGGCTCGGTCATCGCGAAGTGCTTGCCGTCCAGGGAACCGTGCAGGTCGGCGACCCGGGCTTCAAGGTTCTCCAGGTCCGAAGTCAGCGCTGCCGCGTTGGCGGTGAAGGTCGCGGCCTCTTCGGGCTTCAGCTCTGCAAGTCGCTTGGCGATCTCGTCGCTGAGCAGGCGCATCGATTCGAGGTCATACCAAACGTGCTCGTTGTAGGCGGCGTGGCCGTGCTCGTCGTGCGCGTCGGCTGCTGCCGCTTCTTCCGCGTGCTCTTCGTGTTCCGCGGCGGATTCCCCCGCGTGCTCTTCGTGTTCCGCGGCGGATTCCCCCGCATGCTCTTCCTCTGCCGAGATCGGCGAGGTGTCGACGGCGTTGATGACAGTGGACTCGGAAAGCTTGAGGTCCTTGGCCAATGCGTCCATGAAGGCGTCGTACCCGCCGCCGTTGGCCACCACAAGCTGGGCCTTGGAAAGTGCGAGCTTGTCACGTGAGGTCGCCTCGTAGGAGTGCGGATCTTGCGACACCGAGTTGATGACCGGGTTTGCCTCCACCAGGTCTCCGCCGATCCGGCTGACCAGGTCGGCGTAGACGGTGGTGCTGGTGACCACTTGAACCAGGTCCTGCTCGGCTGCGGAATCCTGGCCGGAAGCATTTCCGCCGCAGGCCGCCAGGGCAAGGGTGCCGGCAAGGGCCAGGGGGACGAGGCGTAGTGTTCGACGATTCATGGGTGAAGCGATCCTTCTAGGGCCAGGGGAGGGTGCGTACAAGAACCAAGTCTAACGTAAACAAGAACCATTAGCATTAATCGATGGCCGAGGCAGTGCCCACAAGCGCTGGTTGGGTGTTAATCCCAGGGCTCTAGTCGACCTCGGAGGTGGATGGCTGAAGGGCTCGTCGGCCCGAGGGCTTTGAGTCGCCGGCTTCTGGATTGGAACCGCTTCGCGCGGACTTGCCGCCTGAGCCGGTGGCCTTGACCACTGCCACCGCGATGGCAGTGGTCACCGGGATGGCCAATACCAGCCCGATGGAACCCACCAGGATTCGAATGACCTCCTCGGCCATTTGGCCGGTGGTGAGGGTGTCCATCAGGGGTCGGTCGTACAAGCTCACCAACACCAGGATCGGCAGTGCCGCGCCGGCGTAGGCGAAGGCAATGGTGTAGACGGTCGAGGCGATGTGGTCCCGGCCGATGCGCATCCCCGAGGTGAAAAGCTGCCGGGCAGTGGAATGCGGTGCGATTTCCGCCAGCTCCCAGACCGCGGAGGACTGGGTGATGGTCACGTCGTTGAGCACGCCCATGCCGGCGATGAGCAGGCCGCACAGCAACAACCCGGAGAGACTGAGTTCGGGCACCACCGTGCTGAGAGTCAGGGCCGAATCCTCGGTTGCACCGGTCAGTGCCGCAGCGTCGGTGGCCCAGGTGGCTATTGCCGCGGTGACGCCCAGCCCGAACAGCGTGCCCAGCAGCGCCGTGGAGGTCCGTGCGGAGAATCCGTGGGCAAAATACAGTGCCGCAAACATGACGATGGTGGACGTCGTGAGCCCAACCAGCATGGGGGATTTTCCTTCGAGCAGCGCCGGCACCATGAAGCTCACAATGAAGAACAACCCGCCGGCGAGCCCTGCCAGTGCCCGCAGCCCGCGCCACCGCGCGACCATGCACACCACCGCCGCATAAGCGATGCCGAGCAGGGCCAGCGGGGTCGAGCGCACAAAATCAACGAAGACATACGGCGCGGATGTATCCGTGGTGTGCGAGAGGTCGAGGTACTTGATCTTGTCCCCGGCCTCAAGTGGCCGGGACTGGGTCGTTTCCGGCGGAACTTCCAGGGCGAAGGATGCGCCGCCCGCCTCGGGGGTGACATAGGAAATCTCGCACATCAGTTCCTTGCCGCCGACCTCGTCCAGGCCCTGGGAGGACGGGCAGACTTCACTCACGGTCCGGGTGACGGTTCCGGTGGAAAGCTCCGCGCCGTTGGCGGTGTTGAAGGTGTCGTTCAGCGGGGACTTGGCGATGTCGCCGCTGGGCCAGAGCATGATGGTTGCGATGAACGCCAGCACCCCCACCGGGGCAAGCAGGATCCAAAGGATGAGGTTGGCGCGTCGGCGCCGGGCCGGGTCAACGAGTACGTCGGCGTGGTGGTGTCCACCCATGAAAGGTTCAGCTCCAGATCGATTGCGTGCCGTTTCTCCCCAAGAGATCCCCACCAGAACAGTGTAGCGATTCGAAACGAACGACCGCCCCGGGCCCGATCCGGAACCATGGGCGGGCGTTCTGCTTCGTTCTGCGGGATCATCCACGCCTGATTTAGATGCCAACTGCCGTCGTGAAGCCCAGGACCGGCCAGCGAAACTCATTCGGTGGCCCGGGAGTCCTCCTCAAGGGTGAAATAGACCTTGCGCAGCGGTTCGGTGACGGTCCAGGTTGTCTTCATTCCGGCACTCAAGCGCATGACGGTGCCCGGGGCCAGATCGGCGGTGCGCGCAGGGTGTCCTTCGAATGGCTCGATGACCACGGTGCCATGCCCGGCAGTGACCACGAAGACTTCCTCGGCTTCCACATCTTGCATGGCGCCGACGCCCAGTTCCCAGATGCCGAACGCGGTGCCAGCCAGCGTGCCAAGTGGCACCGTTGTCGTCGTGGTGGACGCAGCCGTGGCGGCAGCTTGGTTGGGCGGGACAGGTTCGTGGTCCAGGGGCACCCGGTTCACGCGAAGGGCCTGCCCGCCGCGTAACTGCGGGAAATCCCTGGCGTTCACGAGTCGAACCCCATGCCGACGGCATCCATGGCCTTGAGGAACGGGCCGCGCCTGCCTTCGTTGCGGTCAGCCTGGACCAGTCCGTTGGTCATCAGCTTCACGCCCAGCCATGCCGCCGGTTCCGGAGGGAAAGGCAGCGGCTTCTTCCTGACCATCTCCAACTCGGTGAGCTCGGTCTTGGAGCCAGAGAGCAAATCAAGCATCACCCTGGCGCCGAAGCGTGTCGCGCCCACGCCCAGACCGGTGAATCCGGCGCAGTACGCGACGCGGCCGGAGTGGGAGGTGTCAAAGAAGGCGAAGAAGCGGCTGCAGGTGTCGATGGCCCCGCCCCAGGCATGGGAGAACTTGATGCCTTCCAGCTGCGGGAAGGTGCCCAGGAAGTGAGCTGCCAGCTTCCTGAAGGTGGCATCGTGCCTGTCGTATTGGGGCTTGACCTCTCGGCCGTAGTGGTAGATCGCGTCGTAGCCGCCATAGAGCAGCCGCCAGCCGCCGTCCTCGTCGATCGTAGGACGGGAGTAATGGAAACGGTTGTTCATGTCCGCCAGGCCCATGTTTTCCTTCCAGCCGATGGACCGGCGCTGTACTGCAGTGAGCGGCTCGGTCATGAGCGCGTAGTCATAGACGGGAATGGTGTGCAGCCGGTGGCGCTTGAGCAAGGACGGGAAGGCGTTGGTTGCCAGGGCGACGCTTCGAGCGGTGATGTGACCGGCGCCGGTGCGCACCCGGATTTCGGTGGAGGTGGAGATAAGCTCCTCGCCCTTGGTGTGTTCGAAGATCCTGACCCCCAGATTGAGGCACACCCGTCGCAGGCCCCAGGCGAGCTTTGCCGGATGCACCAGCACGGTGCCGTGCCGGTCCCAGTTCCCGCCTTCAAAGAGCGGGGAGTCGATGTGGGTGCGCACGTGCCCGGCGTCCATGGCAACGATTTCAGGGTTCTCCGCGGCCTCTTCCTTCAGCCATTGCACCTGGTGTTTTTCGGTGGCGACGGTCAGCACGCCGCTTTCCACGAGGTCGCAATCGATGTCGTACTGCTTGACGGTGCCAATGATCCCGGCGAGGTTTTCGGCTCCGAGCTCGGTCAACCGCTGGTTTTCCTCGGGAAGGTGCTTCTCGCCGTTGGATTCGCCATGGACCAGGGAAGCCTCGCAAAAGCCGCCGTTGCGCCCCGAGGCCGCCCATCCCACGGTTTGCGCCTCGATGAGCACCACCTCTCGGTCGGGGTCTTCTTCCTTCGCCAGCAACGCGGTCCACAGCCCGCAGTAACCGCCGCCAACCACGAGCAGGTCCGTGGTGAGGTTGCCTTCCAAGGAAGGCAGGGCCGCGGGGCGGTCGCGGTGCCGCAGCCAATAGGGGGCGTAGGTGGTCCCGTCGAGCGCGGCATCGATGGCGGGTTTCCCGATGCTCGCCTCGATGCGGTCGTAGGAAACGGGGAAGCCGTTGGACGTGGCAGGAATGCTGCTCATGGAGTTTCCTTGCTTGAAAGATGTGAACGTGGGGGGTGTTCAATGTGCCTGTGGGCGGGAGGGCATTTGTGGAACAGCTGGCCCTAGACGCGTGCGGCGGCACGTGAAAAGACCACGTGCCCCGCGGCAAGGGTGAGTTCCACTGCCACGGCGTGCAAGTCGCTGGAGTCCATGGCGAACGGGTCCGCGTCCAGCATGATGATGTCGGCGCGGGAGCCGGGTCGGAGAGTGCCGCCCTCGATATCGCGGTTGATCCATGCGCTGCCCTGCGTGTAGCCGCGCATGGTCTCCATCAAGGTGATGGCCTGGTGGGGGACCAACGGTTCGGCCTCCGGGTGGTCCGGATGGGTGCGGTTGACCGCGACATGGATGGCCTCGAACGGGTTGGGTGTTGAGACCGGCCAGTCCGAACCCATGACCAAGTGCGCCCCGGAATCCATTAGGGAGCGGAACGGATACTGCCATCCGGTGCGTTCCTTCCCGAGGAACGGGGCCGTCAGTTCCGTCATTTGCTCGTCGTTGCAGGCCCAGAGCGCCTGGGCGTTGATGCTCAGCCCCAGTTTGCCGAAACGGGCCACGTCGTTCGGGTGGATGATCTGCAGGTGGGCCAGATGGTGCCGCCCGCCGGTGATGCCGTTGGCGGCCCGGGCCGCTTCGAGCGCATCCAAGCCCATGCGTGCGGCAGCGTCGCCAATGACGTGGAGATGCAGGTCGAAGCCCGCAGCATCCAGGGCCGTCGCCACCGCGGACAGCACCTCCGGGGAGAGGTAGCGCAGTCCGGTGGAACCCCTGGAATCGGGGTCGCAATTGCAGGTACGCAGGTAGGGATCGAGCATCGCGGCGCTTTGGTTTTCCGCGACGCCATCGACCATGATCTTGGCGGTGGTGGTGCGGAACCCGGCCGCGGCGTTTTCCCGCCGACGCTCCAGGAAGTCCCCGACCAGTTCGGGAACGTCCCCGAGGGTGGTTTCGCGGGGAACCCAGAGGGCACCGGCCGCCTGGCCGGTGAGCATACCCTCGGCATACAGGGAACGGTAGATCGCGGAACCATCCCGATACCCGGCGTAGTTCCCCAGGATTGCTTCCTGCCAGCCGGTGACCCCGAACGAGTGAAGCCTGGCCTGGCCGGCCAACAGCCCCGCCCGCAGGGTCGCGGCATCCGGGGGCGGGATGAGTGCGCTGACCAGGTCCATGGCGCCCTCGTGCAGGGTTCCGGTGGGAGTTCCCCGGCTGTCACGTTCGATGCGTCCGTCCTCCGGATCGAGGGTGGCGGCTGTGATCCCGGCCAGGCGCAGGGCAGCGGAGTTGACCCAAGCGCCGTGGTGGTCGCGGTTGATCAGGTAGGCAGGCGTCTGCCCGGTGATGGCGTCCAACAGTTCGGCGGTGGGGGTGCCGCCGGGGAAATCGCTCATGGACCAGCCGCCGCCGGTGATCCAGTCCCCGGTGTTGCCGGCGGCGTGGGACGTGATGACTGCCAGCGTGGCGTCGATGCCGTGGGCACCGGTGAGATCGCAGGCCAAGGACTCGACCCCGCCCATCAGGGTGTGGACGTGCGCGTCGGTGAAGCCGGGGGACAAGGCACGGCCTTCCAGGGACACGTCGTGTTCCGGTGCGGGGAGGGCGTTGCGGACCTGCGCCTCGGGGCCCACAGCCAGGACGCGGCCATCGCGCACGGCGACGGCGCTGCCCGGGTCCAGGAGGATGTCGCCATCAAAGATGGTGCCTGAATGAAATAGCCACGTCTCGCTCACGGGTGCCCTTTCGGCGTGGAGGAATGGGGGGTGCCGCTGAATGAATGGTGTGTATCCCAGTTCATAAAATCGCAGTCATGATCTAAAGTCAACGGTGTTGACTTTAATGAGTGGAATGGAAGCCAAGGCACATCGATGGATACCAACGAGCCCGAGGATGTCCCCGTGAAAGAGACGCCCGTTCCGCGTCGCCGTGCCCAGGGACTTGGCCGCGACATCATCATTGATGCCTGCCTTAAGCTGGCCGGCGGAAGCGATCCCGATGCCCTGTCCTTTCGCAAGATCGGCAAGGCGATCGGTGCCGACCCGACGGCGCTGTACCGCCACTTTGCCGACAAGGACGAACTGCTGCTGGCGCTCGCCGACCGCGTGATTGCGGTGGGAATGGAAGGTTATGTCCCGGGCCCGCGCTGGGAGGAGTCGCTGCGGGACTTGATGCTGAGGACCCGGGCGAGTTTCCTGCGCTATCCGCAGGTTGCCACGTTGGCTGCCTTGCGGGTGACGCGCCAGAAGGGCGAGCTGGAATTCATTGAGGCCATGCTCGCCGCGCTGGAGTTGGCGGGTTTTGAACGGCGGGAGGCGGCGCTGGTCTACCGGGCCTGTGGCGACTTCATGCTGGCGTGGACCGGCTTTAGTGCGGGGCTTGTGCTGCTGGGTGAGCAGTCAGCGCAGGATGACAATGCGTGGGTGCGCAGCTACGCGAAAGTCTCTGAGCGGCAATACCCGTTGGCAGTGTCATCGGTGGCCCTGATGGCAAGGGTGCAGGACGAGGAAAATTAC
>NZ_JBIXLM010000066.1:0-12313 GCF_045798545.1 Paeniglutamicibacter sp. ORCA_105
CAGGCCGTCATCCCCACCGCCGACTCCCACATCTTCAACCAGTGCGGCCACTGGTCACAGGTCGAACGCGCCCACGAATTCAACCAGGTCATCAAGGCCTACCTCGCGCTGCACATGGCCAAGTAACCCAGCCGGCCTAATTCCGGGAAGCCCCGCCAGTCCACACCAGGACCGGCGGGGCTTCCGCGTTCCGGCCAACGGCATGAACCCTGCCCCTAACCGCACCACCCCCCATAGGCTGGTGAAAATCCTGCGGCCGGACGAGAACCTGCCGCACCACTGGGAAAGCCACCACGGGAGCCACGAAATATGCAGCTTTGGGCACGGGACATCGACCTGAAGGAACTCAACGACAAGGCAACGGGAACGCTGAATGCGACCCTGGGCATCGAAATCACCTCGTTCACGAAGGACACGCTCACCGGCCGCATGCCGGTGGACGAGCACACGATACAGCCGGCCGGGGTGCTGCACGGCGGGGCATCCGTGGCCCTGGCCGAAACACTGGCTTCCTGGGCCGGATCGCTAGCCGTGGACGCTGAACGTTTCCACGTGGTCGGCCAGGAAATCAACGCCACCCACCTGCGGGCCGGCAGTGCCGGGCAATGGGTCTACGGAACGGCGAGCCCAATCCACGTTGGCCGCAAGACCCACGTATGGGAGATCCGTATCAGCAACGATGCCGGCAAGCTTGTGTGCATTTCGCGCTGCACCCTGGCGGTCCTGGAGACCCCCGGCAGGTATGCGCGGGACGGCGAGCGCCCCGGCACCTGACGCCAGGGCGCACCCCTGGACCAAGGTCAGCCCTGGGAGCCGAACTGCGCGACGTGCGGCGCGGTGGTGGTGATATGGAGCAGCGCCTTGGCATCGGGCGTGCCGAAGGCGTGCTCGACATCGGCCGGGAAACGCAGGAAGTCCCCTTCGGACAGCTGCACCGACTCGGTCCCGTAGCGGATGTCGACCCGGCCCTCGATCGCATAGACCTGGTGGAGAGATCCGGTGCTCAATGTGGTGCTTTTGGCGCCCTCCAGCCTAGTCTCAACGGCCAGCAGCTGGGTGCGCACATAACCGGATCCATAGATCTGGTCCAGGTCCCGGGTAGAACCCTGCGGCCTGGGACTCCACTCCCCTTCACCATCGCGCCGCATGAGGACGGGGGATCCCCACTCGGTCAGCAGGCCGCTGATCCGGACGCTCAACGCACGTGCCACTTCCTCGAGCGTGCCGATCGTGGGGTTTCCCTGGCCCTGCTCGATCTTGGACAGGGTCTGCTTGGACACGCCCGCGCGGCGGGCCAGCTCTCCAAGGGACAACTCCCGTTCAGTCCTGATGCGCTGGATGTTCCGTGAGACCACGTTGTTCATCGCCATGCATCTATCGTCACTTATAGATGACAAATTGTCATGTTTGACATGCTCCGCTTTCCCCATGACACTGGTTACACGCCCGAAAACTCCCCAGTATCATTCGGGTGGCAACGTTGGAGGTTTCCCAAAATGTCCCTGAGTCCAGCCCAGCAACGCGATGATCGCACAGCAGTGGACAAGGCCATGTCGCTGCTTAATGCCTTCGGTCAGGATTCGGTGGGCGGAGTCGGAGTGAGCGAGCTGGCTCGGCGGGCCGATCTTTCCAAGTCAACCGCTTTTCGCCTGCTGGGGATGTTGCAGCGCAACGGGGCCGTGGAACGGGCGGGCAACGCCTACCGCCTGGGCAAGATGATCCTGAGCCTCGGCGATACCCAGGAATCGGCAGCGCACGGGCGGATGCGCGATGTGCTGACGCCCTATCTCGCCGACCTTTATGAACTAACCAAGCAAACCGTGCACCTGGCGGTGCTGCAGGGCACCGATGTCATCTACCTCAACAAGCTCTACGGGCATCTGCAGGTCCGCAGCCCCTCACGGATTGGCGGGATGGCACCTGCCTACTGCACCGCGGTGGGCAAGGTCCTGCTGGCCTTCGACTCCGCAAGCGCCGACGAGGCGCTGCGCAGTGAAATGTCGGCCTGGACCCCGCACACCATCACCGATCCGGAGGCGCTCCGGATAGAACTGGCCACTATCCGCAAGGAGCATGTTGGCTTCGATCGGGAGGAAATCCTGATGGGCCTCAATTGCATCGCCGCCCCCGTGATGGGCCCGGGAGGCAAGCCCGTGGCGGCATTGTCGATTTCCGGTCCCACCGGCAAGTTCATTCCCGACTCGCAATCCGAGGTCCTGCGCAAGGTCTGCTATGCGGCCTCGCGCGCCGTCGCCGCGGTCAGCGCACGCCAACGGCAGCAGCTTCGCCACGCGCAAACCGCATAGGGATCGGGGCAAGAAGGAACCGGCGGGTGTCTCTGGCGCGTTCATAGGCGCCGGCGACACCCGCCGGTCTTGGAGCAATGGCTAGAGGGTTGGAACCTCGTCGATGTTCCGCGACTCCTCGAGCACCCAGGCCGGCTCGGCGGTCAGCAACGCGAACGACCCGCGGTGCAGGTCGACCTCCACCACGAACCGGTACCCGGCCGCCTCGGCGATGCCAATGGTCTCAAGGTCGTCTTCCGCGCAGGCCATGACCAGGCGGCGGCAGGCGGGGTCGGCGTCCATCACGGATTCCGAGGCCAGCTGGATTGCCTCGGCCGGCGCACCCGCATGGGGAAGCAGCAGCCTGTCGCGCAGCCCCGAGGGGTAGGTGGCGGCGAATTCGGAATCCACGATCCGCATCACGTCCACCGTGGCCACCGGGTTCCCCTCCCGGCGGATCTCGAGCGTGGACTCGTGGCCCGGCGCGGCCGCCACCGCCTCGCAGGTCCATTCGGGGCCCAGTGCGTCGGGCCACCTGAGCAGGTCGACGTCGTCGTGGTCGTGGTCGTGCCCGGACATTACTTGGCCTCCAGGGTGTTGTTGGCCAGCAGGCGTACGGCCGGCTTGTCGAGCTTGCCCGACCCGTTGCGCGGGACGGCTCCCGTGATGATGAGCTGCTTGGGAAGCTTGTAGCGGGCCAGCAGCGAGGCGGAGAATTCGCGCACTTCCTCGATGCTCGGGACGGTTCCGTCGGCACAGCTCATGACCGCGACCACGGCCTCTCCCCACTGCTCATCGGCCACACCCACCACCGCGACGTCCAGGACGCCCGGGTATTCCATCAGCGCACGCTCGACCTCGGCCGGGTAGACGTTCTCCCCGCCGGTGATGATCATGTCCTTGAGCCGGTCGACCACGTACAGGAACCCATCGGCGTCCCGGTAGCCGATGTCCCCGGAGCGGAACCAGCCATCGGAGAACGCCGACTCGGTGGCCTGCGGATTGTTCCAGTAGCGCTTGGTGACATTGGGTCCCTTGACCAACAGCTCACCGGTTTGCCCGGCTTCCTCCACCTCGACCCCGGTCAGCGGGTCAACGACCTTGATCTGGGTGAACGGCATGGGCACCCCGCAGGAGCCCGGACGCTGGTGGGTCAGCTCGGCCGGAAGGTAGGTGGCGAAGGGTGCGGTCTCGGTCAGGCCCCACGCCTGCTGCACCTCCACGCCCTTGGCCTGGTACTGGCGCAGCAGGATCGTGGGCACCGGGGCACCGGCGCAGATCAGCGCGCGCAGAGATTCAAGCTTCGCATCGGCGAATCCGTCGGCCTGCGCCATCGCCGAGAGCATGGCCGGCACCAGGAAGGCCTGGTTGACCTTGTACTCCTCGATGTCCTTCAGCGCCTGCCGGGGATCGAAGGTGCGTCGCACCACCACATGTCCGCCGCGCACGATCACCCGGATGGTCAGCGCGTTGAGCCCGCCGATGTGGAAGAGCGGGGCCACTGCCAGGTTGGTGTCCCCGCGGCGGGTGTCCACCAGCGAGTCGACGTTGACCGAGTTCCACCAGATGTTGCCGTAGGACAGTTCCACGCCTTTGGGCTGCCCGGTGGTGCCGGAGGTGAACATGAGGATCGCCAGGTCGTCCTCGTCGGCGCCCTGGATGGCCGGTTCCGCGGCACCGGATACGCCCTCGCGCACCCACGCCGATGCCGGCACCCAGGGTGCGGCGATGGCGGCGGGGGCGGGAACGGCCGGGTCGTCGTCGATGAGCAGCAGGGCCATGTCGCCGGTCTCGACGTCCGCGTAACCAAGCATGGTCTCGATGGTCTCCCGGTGCCCGGGCTCGACGAAGAGCGCCCGCGGGGTGCACTGATCCAGCAGCCCGGCAATCTCGCGCGGCGCCAGGCGGAAGTTCAGCGGGACGAACACGGCCCCGAGCCACCAGCAGGCAAACATGGTGCGCATGAAGGAGACCGAGTTCAGCCCCACGTAGGCAACGCGCTCCCCCGGTGCCACGCCGGCCGCATGCAGCGCCGTGGCCTGCTCGCGGACTTCGGCGAAGAACGCGGCATAGTCCCAGGTGCGATCCTCGTAGGTGAACAGGAGCTGGTGGGGGAAGTAGATGGTTTGGCGTTCGAGGCCAACCACGGGATTCCGGTCGATGAAGTTCACAGGTGGTCTCCTCCAGCTGCCTGGGCGCCGAACCCGCGCACGGCAATGCCGCCGTCCGCGGGAATGATGGCACCGGTGATGTTGCCCGCGTTGGCCTTCGAAGCCAGCAGGACGTAGGACCCGGTGAAGTCCACCGGGTCGACCGAGGCGTGATGCAGCGGGATCAATGGGTTGTTCCCGGTGATCTCCGAGCGGGCAAACGATGCGGAAATGCTGCGGTTTTCCAGGCCGGTGGCACTCGGTCCGCTCAGGTCGGTGTCCATCCCGCCCACCGCCACGCCGTTGACCCGCACCTTGGGGGCGAGTTCGTAGGCTAGCTGGGTGACCAGGCCGCGTGCGGCGAACTTTGCCGCCGTGTAGACGGGGCCGCCGCCGGCCGGGTGGAACGAGGCGTTGGACAGGGTCATGACAACGGAGCCGCTGCTTGCCACCAGTTCCTTCCAGGCGGCCTGGACGGTGAGCAGGTAGCCCTTGACATTGATCTCGAAGAGCTCGTCAAAGCTTGCACCGAGTTCCGTGGGTGAGAGCCGGGTCAGGGAACGGTTGAAGTCCCAGATCCCCGCGTTGGGCACCACGATGTCGAGCTTGCCGAAGCGCGAGACGACCTCGGTGACCGCGGAGGCCAGGGAGTCGGCATCGCGCACGTCCCCGGCGATGGCCATCATCCGCGAGGGATCGGCCGAGGCATCGACGACGGTCTGCAGCTTGGCAGCATCGCGGCCGAAGATCGCCATGCTCGCCCCCTCGGCAAGGTAGCGGTCGGCCACCGCGCGTCCGATGCCGGAGCCTCCTCCGGTGATCAGGGCGACGTTGCCCTCGAGCCAGCCTGGCGGGGTGGTGCTCATGATCTGCTCACTCTCGTGTAATTGCATTGATGTGTGGGGACTGGAGGGACGGTGCCCCTGCCTGCGGGTCTAGAAGAAGGTCGACAGGTTCTTGGCCTGCAACACGTTGGCGTCGAAGAGGATCTCCCGCTTGGCGACCTTGAAGCCTCCGTCGGGCTGGACGCGCACCACGTCGGTGCGTCCGCCGGCGTAGATGTCGGTTTCGGTCTGCAGTCGGTTGCGGTAGACCAGGAAGGCGCAGCGCACGGTCAGCTCGTCCTCTGCGGTGTGCCGGACCATCACGTTGGAGATCAGGTGGCGGGTGCGCGAGGGCGGGTCCTCGGCCCAGGCCATGCCCGAGTCGTAGCGGCGGATGCGCCAGGCCAACGATTCCTTGGTCTCGTCGAAGTAGGCGGCCTCCCCCCGTTGCCCGATGGACAGGGCGGCCTGGCGGCGCAGCCGGTTGGTGCGCAGCGGGGCGAAGTAGAAGAGGTCCTCGTCGAAGATTTCCAGCCAGTCGGCAAAGCGCCCGTCGTCGAGCAGTTCGGCCTCGTGGAAATAGAATTGCGCCACGGCGTGGGTGAGTTCGACGTCGGCCAGACGCACCTGGAACTCGGTGCCGGTTTCCTGGGTCATGGTGTTTCCTTTGTCTTTGGATCGTTGCCGGGCGCCGCTAGCGCGCCAGTTTCTTCAGTTCGGTGGCCGGATCGGCCAGCGCGAGCGGATCGACCTTGATGCTGCGGTCAATGATGCGGCGTGCCGCCCTCACGGTCAGCCCGCCGTCGATCGCGGCGGCCCCGAGCATCAGGCCCGCCTCGTTGAGGCGGAAGGCGGCGATCGGGACCCCGTCCAGCAACCGCACGATGTGCTCGCCTTCCCCGTGCATCGAGCCCACGCCCTCGACGTGCACCCCGTGCCGGTCCGACCAGAACCAGGAGGCGCCGTGCACCGGCAGCTCCTGTCCCAGGATCGCGGCAGCCACCGAGGAACCGGCGTTCATGGCATGTTCCCAGTGTTCTGCGCGGCGCAGCAGCGTGCCGTCGGCCAGCCGGGTGCGGGCCGAGTCGCCCACCGCGAAGACGTTCGGGTGGGATGTAGCGCCGCGTTCGTCCACCAGCACCCCGTTGTCGGTGTCCAGGCCGGCGGCCTCGGCGAGTTCGGTGGCGGCGGTGATGCCGATGCCCACCAGCACCACGTCGGCGGCGATGGTTTCACCGGTAGACAGAAGAATGCCGTAGCCATCGGCGCCTTGGGTGATTTCCTCCGGGATGCCGGTGACGGTGCGCACCTGGTGCTCGGAATGCATGGCGTGCAGTCGGGTGGCCAGCATCTCGCCAATGGCCGGAACCAGCGGGATTTCCACGGGATCGATGAGGGTGACCTCGGCCCCGAAGCCGCGGGCCGAGGAGGCGGTTTCCGCGCCGATCAACCCTGCCCCGACAATGGCCAGGCGGACCCCGGGAGCCAGCAGGCCCCGCAGCGTGTCGGCATCTTTCTTGGTGCGAAGTTCCAGCAGGCCGGGAAGATCGCCGCCGGGGATGGACAGGCGGCGGGCGCGCCCGCCGGTGGCCAGCACGAAGCGGTCCGCGGCCAGCACGCTGCCGTCATCCAGCGTCGCGGTGCCTGCGTCCGGGTCCAGCGCGGTGGCGGTGCCGGTGATGACGGCGACGTTGTTTTCCTCGTACCAACCCGCCGGGGCCAGAGCGATTCCCGCTGCGTCCTGGGAGCCGGCGAGGTAGTCCTTGCTCAGCGGCGGACGGTCGTAGGGCAGGCCCTCGGGATCGATGATGGACAGCGTCCCGGCGAAGCCGCGGGCGCGCAGTTCCTTGGCGGCGGTGAAGCCGGCCAGGCCACCGCCGATGATCAAAACAGATTCGACGCTCATCGATATTTCCTTGGGATTCAGGGTGCGTGGGAGATGGTCTTGCGGTGCATGCGTCGGCGCCTAGGCGCCGACGACGCTCACCGACGGGTAGAGCAGCACGTCGTTGCCGGAGACCTCGACCTTGTGGGTGCGGGCGGCGCGGGTGGCGGGCATGCACAGGACGGTGCCTGACTTCAGGCAGAACTTGGCCGAGTGCACCGGGCATTCGACTTCGGTTCCCTCGATCCAGCCGTCGGCCAGCGAGGCGGTCTCGTGCGTACAGGTGTCATCGAGGGCGTAGAAGTTGCCGTCCTCGGCATGGAAGATCGCGATGTCCACGTCCGTGCCGTTTTCCTCGGCCGGGACGACCCGGGCCTCGCCCTCTTCGATGTCGTCGATGGTTCCGATGTTGATGGCTTCGCTCATGGCGTCCTCCTGGCGTGAAAAGTCTGTGCTTGTTGGTGGCAGTGGATGCCGGGGGTCAGGCTTGCCCACCGGCGGGAACCGGCGCGGGGTGCTCGTGCCAGGCGGGGGTGTTCATCAGTTCGGCCCAGTGCTTGTAGAAGCTGCGGCCGGCGGCGTCCGAGTAGAGTTCTGAGGTCTGGCCCGGGTACACGCCGTCCTCGCGCTCGGAGCCGATACCCATCTGGAAGTTCAGCGGCACCGAGTTGGTGACAAAGCCGCCGGAGATCGCCTGGATCTCCGACCAGTTCTCTCCATCGTCGGCCTCGAAGATGCCCGAGGGGCCGAAGGTGCGCAGGTTGTAGAGGCGCTGGGCGTCCTTGACATCGTCGGGCATTGACTTGTCCACCAGGATCCAGGCCCAGACCTCGATCTTGTTCGGGCCCTTGGGGTGCCAGATGCGGATCGAGCCGTTGATCGGCAGGTAGGAGAAGGACGGGAAGACCGTGGCGTGGCCGGTGGTCATCGGCCCTTCCACCGCCGCGTCGCCGAGGCGTTCGCGCAGTGCGGCGTAGTCATAGTGCTCGTGCACCGCTTGGGCGTCAAAGCGGGACTTGGGGTGCGTGGGGAATCCTGCGCCGTGGCCGTTGGGAGAGACGTACTGGCGCCCGGGGGTTGCAACGATCTCGGCCTTGGGGCCCTTGCCGGTCGGGGACATGACCATCAGTGCCGAGGCGTGGGACATGTTCACGTGGTACCAGTCGGTGGCGAACTGTTCTGCGGCGAGCTTCCAGTTCCCCTCGAGCTCCCACTTCATCACTCCACCCATGACCTCGGTGCCCTCGGGGTCGCGGTCCAGCATGGCGTCCATGTAGTAGCGCATGTCCCCCAGGGTGTCCTCGAGGTCCTCGGCGTCCTTGTCCCAGTTGGCGAAGAGCAGGCCCTTGTATTCGGACAGGCGCGGCACCTCGATCAGGCCCCACTGCTTCTTGTCGAAGTCCTCCGGGTAGGCCTTTTCGTTCGGCACCGTCTGCAAGGCGCCGGCCAGGTCGAAGGACCAGCCGTGGTAGGTGCAGGTGAACATCTTGGTGGCGCCGGCGTCGGCGCGGCACAGCCGCACCCCGCGGTGGCGGCAGGAGTTCAGGTAGGCGCGGATCGTCTTGGTCTTGTCCATGGTGACAATGACCGGGTCCTGGCCCATGAATGTGGTGAAGAAGTCGCCGGGTTTCTTGAACTGGCTGGTGTGCGCCAGGAAGAGCCAGCTGCGGGCAAAGATGCGGCGCATTTCCTGGTCGTAGATCCCCGTGTCCGTGTAGATGGACCGGTCAATGAGCCCGCCCTCGGCGTCGACCAGGGCCGAGACGTCAATGTTCTTCGGGCCGTGTTCGGGGCCGCGCATCTTGCCGATGGCAGCATTCGCCTCAGAGGGGCAGTTGTCCGTGGTGCTCATGTGGATCGTTTCCTCCTGGGCGCTCGCCGCCCGACGGATGATGGGGGTGTGGTCGTGCTCTCAATAAGACCCCAGGAGCCAGGCAAAGAGCCAACGCCCGTGCCGAACCCCAGCACGCACAACCCTGTCAACACGGGCGGCCCACGCATTTCCACCGGCTCAAATGCAATGTCCCGGCCACGACCACCCGGGGCTGCGGCCAGGACATATCTCGGGGAACCTGGCGTTCGGTGTGCTCCCATTTGGACGCCTTGAACCTCCGGTCCAGGCGTGGGCAAGGCGCGGTTGCCGTTCCACCCTGCGGCACGCGGCGTGGGAATCCCCGGGCTCGGCCAGCCATGCTTCCATGTGACACAACTCGCAATCACACCACGGAGTCACCATGGCAACCCATTCCCGCATCGGGCTGGACGCAACACAGCAACACCCTGAGGCAACGCCCAAGGAAACCCGTCGGGCACTGGTATCCAGCTTCCTGGGCTCGACCGTCGAGTACTACGACTTCCTGCTCTACGGCTCGGCTGCCGGGCTGGTCTTCCCGCACCTGTTCTTCCCGGAGACCATGGACAAGGGCCTGGGTACCGCGCTGTCCTTCGTGATCCTGCTGGCCGGATACATCGCCCGCCCCGTGGGCGGCGTCCTCTTTGGACACTTCGGCGACAAGTTCGGCCGCAAGAACATCCTGTTCATCACCCTGATGATGATGGGCCTGGTCTCGGTCTGCATCGGCTTGATGCCGACGTACCACACCATCGGTATTGCGGCCCCGCTGCTGCTGGTCCTGTTGCGCGTCATCCAGGGCCTGGCCGTTGGCGGCGAATGGGCCGGCGCCACGCTGATGGCCGCCGAGCACGTGAAGGAAAAGAACCGCGGCTTTGCTGCCTCCATCGCGGTGACCGGCGGCCCGACCGGCGCCGTGCTCGCCACCTTGATCCTGGGCCTCTTCGCGGGCCTGCCCGAGGAAGCGTTCCTGGCCTGGGGCTGGCGCATCCCGTTCCTGCTCTCCGCGGTGCTGGTGATCATCGGCCTGTACATGCGCTACCGCGTGACCGAGTCCCCCGACTTCCTCAAGGCCAAGGCCGAGGGCGCAACCCACACCGGGATGCCGCTGACCCGCGTGCTGCGCGACTACCCGAAGGAAACCATCTTCGGAATCCTGGCCGTGGCCGGACCGCTGTTCATGCAGGCCATGCTGGCCATCTTCATGGTTCCCTACGTGGTGGCCAGCGGAGCTGTGGACCGGCAGACCGCCTTGATGATGCTCACTGCGTCGTCCTTCGTGCACATCTTCGCGATCCCGTTCTTCGCCTGGCTCTCGGACCGCTTCGGCCGCCGCCCGGTCATGCTCGCCGGCGCGCTGATTTCCGTGGCCCTGGTCTTCCCGATGTTCGCGCTGTTCAACTCCGGGGTCTTCTGGATGGTGGCCCTGGGCTTCATGGTCGGCAACCCGATCATCCAGGCCTCCATGTACGGCCCGATCGGCGCCTTCCTGGCCGAAAAGTTCGACACCGAATCCCGCTACACCGGCGTCTCGCTGACCTTCCAGGTCGGCTCGGTGCTCGGCGCGGGCATGGCCCCGCTGATGAGCCAGTGGCTGGTCAAGCTGGACAACGGCGGCGGAACCAACAACATCGCCTGGTACTTCATCTTCCTGATTGCCGTCGGTGCCGCGTGCGTGCTGATGTCCAAGGAAACCCTGAAGCGCAAGTAATCCACCACACGGCACCTCCGCCATCCGGCGGTTGTGCTGCCAGATGGCACCCGGTTGTCCCGATCGGGTGCCATCGCCGTTAAGGTGGGAGCCAACTCCCCATTTCCCCCTGACTACTGGAGACACAAAGACCATGGCACTACCTGCAACCCTGTCCGAGTTCACCGCACGCTGGGACAAGTTCCGCGAATCACTGGGTTTCGAGGACATCACCTTCACTCTGCGCCTCTCCCCGCACGCCGTCACCGAGGACTCGATGAGTTTCTCGATGCCCTTGTGCGACGAGCTGGCCCAGGCCAATGGCATGTTTGCCGCCGCATCGCTCTTTGGCGCCGCCGACATCGCCGGGACCTTCCTGGCCATGAACGCCTACGCGGACGCCGGACAGTTCCCCTTGGCCGTGCAGTCGAACGTGAACTTCATGTCCAACTCCAAGTCCGGACCGGCGGTTGCCACCGCACGCATCCTGCGCGGCGGGTCCTCGGTGGTCGTGGCCGAGGTGCAGGTCGCCGATGCGGACGCCAAGGTGCTGGTGCACACCACCTTCACCTACGTGCTCAAGGAACGCCGTCTGGGCAAGTAGCCTCCACCGAAGCCGTCAGCGGGAAACCGGGTGCAGCAGCGAGCCGAATATCGCGCTGGCCCGCACCACCGCGGATGGCCAGTCGCGCGCGAATTCCTCGGGGTCCTCGGTGAACGCGTAACGGGTGATGGTCCCGGCAAGCAGCACCAGGGCGTGCTGCGCGCCGGGATCCGTCGGCAATTCGTGGGCCAGCAGCGCCGCCTGGTGCGGCTTGAGCCGTTCGATCAGTGCGGTGGCCACCAGCTGCTCGGCCGCCTGCACGTGCACATGGGTGCGTCGGCGCAGCTCGGGGAAGGCCCGCACCATTTCGCGCCGCCTCCGGAATCCCTCGCCGGCGTGGGTGCTCGTGTTCAGCACCGCGGCAAGGAGCTTGGCGGTGCGCGGCAGCACCTCCAGCTTGGAGGAGACGAAGTCTTCCCAGTCGGCCTCCGGCAGCCAGGGCTCGCGGGTGCCAAGCACCGCGTCCTCCTTGGTGGGGAAGTAATTGAAGAAGCTGCGCCGCGAGACCCCCGCGGCCGCGGCAACGGCATCGACGGTGGTCGCCGCCAGGCCCTTTTCAAGCACCAACGCCACCGCCGCCTCGTGGATCTGCGTCCAGTGGCGGTTCCGCCGGGCCGCACGTGCGCCCTCGTTTGTCTCGTCCATTCCTAAATTATGCACTAGTGCACGTTTAGCTACCATCGGTTGGTTCATTGTTTTCCCGGAAACCACGGGGCTTCCCCGGAAAACGTTGAATGATTCGTGCCGCTGTATGGAACAACAGCGTGCCTTCGTTCGGCGCGTGGGATGGAATGAAAGCAAGCAAAATCTTCAAGTCGCCAATCGAATGGAGCGCCAGGAATGCAACAAGCACTGATCGCGATGTCGCACTCTCCCCTGCTGGAGCACACCAACCCGCCGGAAGAGGTCAAGGCAGCTGTCGACGCCGCCTTCGAGCAGGTCCGTGCCTTTGCCAAGGAATTCAACCCGGACTTGGTCGTCAACTTCGGCCCCGACCACTACAACGGGTTCTTCTACGACCTG
>NZ_JBIXLM010000067.1:0-10961 GCF_045798545.1 Paeniglutamicibacter sp. ORCA_105
CCGATGCGTCGCAGCCGACGTGGGAGCCGGCGCCTGGCCCGTACTCCTCGCCAAGTAATTGGAACTCACCCAACCGGTCCGCGAACCGGCCTTGACCTCCCACCAAACACCGCTGGCCTTGCCCGTCCGAGTAACCGCCGTGCCCTTGGCAAGAACAGCCAAGGACTCGTAATGGGCACCGGCATTCTGACGCAGGTTCAGGTTCGCGGTGGTTCGAATGACCGTGGTGGTTTGCGCACGCGGGGCGAGTGGCTTCTTCGCGACATTGAGTTGCAGTGGAGCTGCGCCCGTGGGGACCGGTGCTGCCGCCGCCGCGGGGGCCAGTGCCCCCACCGCCATTGACGCACCGAATGTCGCCGCTGCGATCCGCAGGGAAAGTAGGGGTTGGGGACTCATGGTGATTACTCCTTCAACAAAGGAATTGACCCTGAGACATCAATCCCCGTGGATAAGTGCTCGCTTGGGTACACCCTATGTGTCTGGAGTTGCCAATGTCACGGGTGTTACAGAAGGGATTGAAGTAAATTGGCCCTCCCAGTGTTGTTTTTTCGGGAGGACCAACCGCTGAAACGCACCTGGTTGCGGACGCGCTAGGCGTTTTGCCGCAACACGTTCTTTTGCACCTTTCCGGTGGATGTGCGCGGCAGATCCTGCGGGAAGTGGATGGCCTTGGGAACCTTGAAACCGGCCAATTGCGTGCGAGCGTGGGCCTGGAGCGTCGCCGCGTCGACCTGCGATCCGCTGGCCCGGATGACGTAGGCAACCGGCGTTTCGCCCCATTTTTCGTCCGGCACGCCGATCACCGCGACGTCGATGACCTCCGGGTGGCTTGCGAATGCCTGCTCGACCTCGATGGTCGAGATGTTTTCCCCGCCGGAAATGATGATGTCCTTGGCGCGGTCCTTGAGCTGGATGTATCCGTCGGGGTGCATGACGCCTAGGTCCCCGGTGTGGAACCAGCCGCCGGAAAACGCCGCGGCGGTGGCTTCCTCGTCCCGGTAGTAGCCGATCATGACGTTGTTGCCGCGCAGCACGATTTCGCCCATCGTCTCCCCGTCGGCCGGCACGTCCTTCATGTCAGCATCCACGATCCGCGCCGATTCGGCCTGGACCATCCCCACGCCCTGCCGCGAGACCTTCTGCGCCCTGGCCTCGTCGTCCAGCTCGTCCCAGGCGTCCTGGTATTCGCAGATCGTGTAGGGGCCATAGACCTCGGTGAGCCCGTAGACGTGAACGACCTCGATGCCGAGTTTTTGCAGCTTGCGGATGATCGCCGGCGAGGGCGGGGCTCCGGCGGTGGTGATCTTGATGCCGCTCTCCAGCTCGTGGGCACGGGAGGAGTCGGCGATGATGGAGCAGACCGTGGGGGCGCCGCACAGGTGCGTGACGCCGAGGTCGTCGATGGCGTCCCAGACCGGTTCCGCGCGGACGCCGCGCAGGCACAGGTGCGTGCCGCCGGCAGCGGTGACGGCCCAGGGAGTGCACCAGCCGTTGCAATGGAACATCGGCAGCGTCCACAGGTAGCGGGTGTGAGCGTCAAAGCCCTGGTGGAAAGCCTCCCCCATCGAGTTCAGGTAGCTGCCTCGGTGCGAGTACAACACGCCCTTGGGCTTGCCGGTGGTCCCCGAGGTGTAGTTCAGCGTGATCGGGGCTCGCTCGTCCGCGATCGCGTAGTCCAGGTCCTCCCCGGTGCCGGCGGCAATGAAATCGGCATAGGTTCCATCGACCTGGACCTCGGCCCTGGTGCCGGTGAATTCGGGGTCCTGGATCTCGATGAGCGCTTCGAGGGACGGGACCTCTGCGCGCAGCGTCGCCGCGGCGCCCAGAAGCTCCGAGTCGGCAAAGAGCAACTTCGTGGCCGAATGTTCCATGATGTAGCCCAGTTCGCGCGCCGAAAGCCGGGTATTCAGGGCCACCAGCACGCCGCCGGCCAGCGGGACGGCGTAGTGGGCGACCAGCATTTCGGGAATGTTGGGTGCCAGCACCGCCACCCGGTCACCGGGAACGATGCGCGCGGCCAGTGCCTTGGCGAATTGCTGCACCTGCGCCCCGAACTGCGCGTAGCTGTAAGACCGTGACCCGTGCACGATGGCTTCCTTGGACGGATACACCTCCGCCGAGCGCTGCAGGAATCGCAACGGTGTCAGTTCCGAGTGGTTGGCCAGTGGTTGCACACCCATGTGGTCCTCATTCCGGTCTTCGTCGAATTTTCCGGTCCCAGTCGCCTGTGGCATTGTGTGACGCCGACGACATTTTCCCTAGCCCAGAGTAAGGTTTCGGAACGCAGTTTCACAATTCGACACCGGGTTTCACCGTTTATGTCGCGCCACCGAAGCCCTCGACGGCGGCGGGACGACGCAACGTCCCCTGGTGGGCCTGGAAGTGCAGGTAGCGGATCCGCGGCACCAGCTCCTCCGCGGGCCCGACCACTTCGATGCCCGGAACCACCAGGTTGATGGGCAACGCGGCCACCCGCCCGCGCCCGGCACCCCAATCCCGGTGCCAGGAGTCAAGCATCGCCGCCGAGGCAACAAAGGCGATGCGTCCCAGGCCGGCCCAGCCGTGGGCCCCGGCGCACATCGGGCAATGCTCCCCGGAGGTGTACACCGTGGTGGCCGCCCTGCGCTCCGGATCCAGGTTTGCCAGCGCCCATTGCGCAATTGCCAGCTCCGGATGCGCGGTGGCATCCCCGCCGGCCACGCGGTTCCGGCCCTCGTAAAGCACGGACCCCTCGGCGTCGACAAGGATGGAGCCGAAGGGCTCGTCGCTTGCCTCCAGGCTCTCCTCGGCCAATGCAACACAGCGGGTTAGATGGTCAATGTCCAAGCGCGTCAGTCCCATGTGCCCATCATGCGACATGTCCGTCGATTTGCCCACCGGGGCAGGCCGTTGAAAGGCGGAATGCGCGCGACGGGTAATCGGCGTAGGCTCAGTGGGAGGGCGAAAGGTGAATAATGAGCCAATCCGAGTACTTTGAAGAACAGTTGAGCAAGGTGGAGGACGATTCCGTCGCCGAGCTCACGGCACTATGTCGCAAGCTGCAGGACCAGCAGCCCGGTTCCCGGGTTCCACTTATCGACCCGGTGCACGACGTGGACGAGGCTCGGGTTATCTCGCTCCAAATCGCGCCGGGCCCCGGAACGTCTTCGGGCTTCCTGTCCCTGCGCAACGACGATCCCACCGCGGCACGACTCGCTGCAGTCTATGAGACTGCCGGGTTGGAGCCGCGTTTTGCTATCCCGTGGAATGTCTATCCGTGGGAACTGCCCGACGGCGGAACCAAACTGACCCCGGACCAGGTGAAAGCCGGGATCCGCCCGCTCAAGGAGCTGATGCGCATCGCTTACCGCACCTCGGCGATCGTGGCCCACGGCACCGAGGCCAAGCGCCTGGTCCAGGCCTGGATCAAGGCAGGCGGCCAGCAGGTCATCAACCAGCGCGGCATCAAGATCTACGAAGTGCGTTCCACCGCCGACCGCGCCTTCCTGGGTTCGGCCGAAAAGCAGCAGGCGTGGTTCGACGAAATGGTGGCCGCGTACGCCGACGCCATGGCTCGCGCCGGTTTGCGTCCACCGGCCAAGTGAAGGTCCTCGTTCTCGGTGCCGGGGATCTCGGCACCGAGGCGGGCCTGCGCTTCGCAGCCGCCGGGCACCACGTCACCGCTTGGCGCCGCCGGCCCGAAGTGCTGCCCTCTGCATTCGCCACACACCGGGTGGACCTGGCCGATCAATCCACCCCGTTGCCGGCGATTGATCCCGGCACCGATACCGTCGTCTTCACGCCCGCCGCGCCCGAGCGCAGCGAAGATGCCTACCGTCGCACCTACCTAGTTGCTGCACGACGGGTGTTCGACGCCTTGGCGCGCGATGAGGTGTCCCCCAGGCGATTCCTGATGGTCTCCTCCACTGCCGTTTACGGAGATGCGGCCGGCGGCTGGGTCGACGAGGACACCGCGGTCTCCCCGGGCACCGCGACCGCCAGGATCCTGGCGGAGTCCGAGGAACTGGTTCGGGGCAGGGCAACGACGCCAATCATCCTGCGCCTGTCCGGAATCTATGGCCCCGGCCGCAACCACCTGATTAACCAGGTGCGCAACGGCAAGGCACGCACCCCCGGAAAAACCGTGTGGACCAACCGGATCCACCGCGACGATGCCGCTGCTGCCATCGTGCACTTGTGCACCATGAACTCCGTGCCTGCCCCGCTGTATTTGGGTGTCGACCACGAACCGGCGGACCTGGGCGAGGTCCAGGGGTTCCTGGCCTCGAGCCTCGGCGTTCCCCGGCCGGAGGTCGGAGAAGCCCCGGTGAACCGCGGCGGCGACAGACGCCTGTCCAATGCCCGGCTGCTCGCCAGCGGCTTTGAATTCGCGTTCCCGACCTACCGCGAAGGCTATTCCAGCGTGCTTGCGGGCGAAGGCGTGCGGCACCCCTGAGCCGCCGGCAGGCAGGCTCCGCCCGTTGCGCGACGGCGGGGTTCCTGGGGTCGGGCCCGCCACTACGGGCGTCACGGTGGGATCGGTTGTCCCTCACGCAAGGAACCCCGGCGAGCGATGCGATCTATTGATCCGCACCGATCGCCGGGGTTTTCGGCGTTTTGGCCTACAAAGACCTAGAAGCCCTTGCGCAGCGGGTTGAAGTGGCGTGCAACGGCAGGCTTTTCCTTGCCCACGATGCCCGCGGCCAGCAACTTGCCGGTCAGCGGGCCCAGGGCCACGCCCCACATGCCGTGGCCGCCGCCGACGTGCACGCGGGGCGACTTGGTGGCCCCGACCAGCGGCAGGCCGTCGGCGGTGCAGGGCCGTCCGCCAACCCATTCCTCCTTGCGGTTCTCCCAGTTGATGCCCTTGTAGACCGGGGAGGCCGCGGCGACGATGGCCTCGATGCGCTTGGGCTCCAGCGGGTGGTTGGCGTCGCGGAACTCCATCGTGCCGGCAATGCGGAAGCGGTCCCCGAGCGGGGTGCAGGCCACGCGCTGGGACGGGAAGTAGATCGGGTGCGTCGGCATGACCTCTGGCTGGACGGTGAAGGAATAGCCGCGTCCCGCCTGGACAACGACATTCACGCCGAACTTCTTGGCCAGGTCGTTCATCCAGGCACCGGTCGCCATGACCACTTGGTCGGCGGTGATCGAGCGGCCCTCGGAACCGATGACGGTGACCGAGCTGCCGTTGTCGCGGATGTCGGTGACGTTGAAGGAGCCAACGATGTCGCCGCCGCGGGCCACCACCGACTCGGCCAGGGACTCCATGTACTTCGGCGGGTTCAGGAAGCGCTGGTTCTTGATCGCAACACCGGCCGCCACCTCGTCGGAGAGGGTTGGTTCGATGGCACGCAGTTCGTCGCCGGTGAGCAGGTCGAACTCGACATTGCCGCCGGTCTTGCGGATCATGTCGAATTCGTGAAGAAGGCCGTCGCGGTCCTTCAAGGACTTGAAGCCGGTCAGGAAGGGGTTGGCCGGCTTGGTCTTCTCGACGACGCCCGGGCCGGCATTGGTGTTCTCGGCGATCTCGTCGAAGGCATCCAGTCCGGTGGTTCCGATCTCCGAGTAGATGCGCATGGCTTCCTGCCACTTCTTCGGCGTACTGTGCCAGGCAAAGCCCACCAGGAAGCGAAGCAGCTTGGCATCGGCCTTCAACGGAACGTACAGCGGGGACGCGGGATCCAGCAACATCTTCGGTCCGCTGGTGAAGATGGACGGCTCGGCAATCGGCAAGGTGAGTGCCGGGGTCAGCCAGCCGGCGTTGCCCCAAGAAGCGCCCGAGGCAACTCCCCCGCGATCCACGACCGTGACCTTGACGCCCTCTTCCTGCAGGTACCAGGCGGCGGACAGGCCGACGAACCCGGCACCGACGATTACAACATGTTCTGGCGTCGCTGCGCTGGCCATGGTTCACACTCCGTTCAAGAAATTCCAACTCTGGATCTCAACTTTGGCGGTGAAAGCCACTCGAAGCAACGGCATTTCACTTTTCGTCGGTGACGCAGGCCACTACATCGCCTAATCTGCATTAAATACAGCAAACCGGTTACTTTTTAGTTTTTCCTGCATCAGGCATTGATGACGACGCATTTCTGACCCGTCAGCGTGTGGTTTGACCTGCTCTCATCCTCGATCGAATCAACCATTCGCGCAAGCACCCGGGCCGCCTAACTGTCCGATGGAATGGAACGACCCACCCGGGAACCACCCACCGCATTCAGCCGACAGTCGCACTACAGTTCTTTTGGCTCCGTCGCATGGGCGGTCCCCTTTAGACTATTTCCATGCTTCCCGTTGCTCCAGTGCTTTCGTCGACCACTCTGATCCGGGAACTTGTCGGTCCGCTGAGCCTTGACCGCGGTGCGGCCTATGCCAGCCAGGGCAGGGTGCTGGACGTAGGCTGGGTTGCCCCGATGAGCATCGTGCGCGCCAGCGTCCTGGGCTCGGGCGGCATGGTCTACCGCACCGCAGTCCACTCCCAGGTCCGCCACGGCTTCCTGATGCCCCAGCACGGGATCTGCACCTGTCCGGTGGGCGCCAATTGCAAGCATGCAGCAGCGGCACTCCTGGCCTACATGTGGGATGAGACGAATTTCGAGGAACCCGATCCCAAGGCACCTTGGGAGCGCATCTTGGACTCCCTGATTGGCGACGGCGGCTCCCAGCCCACGGAAACCGAGGAACGCACCCTGGGTGTCCAGTTCGAGCTCCGGCCCCGGACCCTGCAGCGGTACCAGGCCGCTGCGATGCAGAAGATCAAGAACGGGGACATCCCGCACACCTCCAAGCTTGAACTGGTCCTGCGTCCCGTCCAGCTCAACGACAAGGGCCGCTGGGTCTCAGGCAACCTCGCCTGGCAGCATTTCCGCTACACCCGCACCGGCGGCGTGCCGGTGCTGCCCTTCGACTACACCTACGACCCTGACCAGGTGGAGTGGTTCTGCACGCTGCTGCAGCTAAACTCGTTTGCCGCCTGGAACGGGACGCATCTGTCGGCCAGCGACTTCCTCAGCCCCATGGTCTGGAACCATTTGGAACGTGCCACGGCGCTGGGAATCGAGTTGCGCGGGCCGTCGGCAAAATCCTCTGTGAAGGTGCACGAGCCCGTAACTATCAGAACCGACGTCGCATCGGAGGGCAGGAAATTGCGGATCCGACCCGCCCTCGACGTCCTGCCCGCGGAGTTCGACACGGATTTCATCGGTGCCGTCTCCGACCACGGCGTCTTCTGGTGGAACGCCAGCGAAGGCATGAAGCACCTCAACCTGAGCTTGGCTCCCACGCGCGCCAAGATCCCCTCTTTGATCACCGGCCTGCTCGCCACGGACAAAAAGGTGGTCGTCCCGGCCAATGGACGGGAAAGCTTCGAACGCGAATACCTGCCCAAGCTCGCCAAGGCCACGGAACTATCCTCCCTCGACAGCTCCGTCGAGGTGCCGACCTCCCTTGCCCCGAAGATGCTGCTGCGCATCAAGCACATCCTCGTCAAGCCGGACACCGCACGAAGGCGCAAGGACGAGAAAGCGGGCGTTCCCGGCGTTGAACTCCAGTGGGGCTTTGTCTATGGCGAGACCCGGGTTCCCCTGGGCAACGCACCGGTCCCCGGCGTCGACCGCGATTCGAAGGCCGAGCTCGCCCTGCAGCGTGAGGCGGGCGCGGCCATGGCCGATTTCCCTGGAGCCCTCGGCAACATCCAGCAGCAGGCACGGACCACCGACGGCACCATAGTCATCTCCGGCGTGGAAGCCGCCCGCTTCACCGCCGCCCTGCCGGCACTGCAGGCGATGGAAAACCTGGAGGTGACCATCGAGGGCGAAACCATTGACTTCGAGGAGCTGACCGCCGACCCGCTGATCACCATTACGGCCGAGAACACCGAAACCAACGACTGGTTCGATTTGGGTGTGGAGGTGCGGATCGATGGCAGCAACGTCCCCTTCACCGAACTCTTCCAGGCCCTGGCCCACGGCGACGAGTACCTGATGCTCCCCGACGGCAAGTACTTCGCGCTCGACCGCCCGGAATACGAGCAACTGCGCCGGCTCATCGAGGAGGCCCGCGCTCTCTCGGATTCCACCACGGATGGGACCATTCGGATTTCCAAGCATCAGGCCTCGCTTTGGGAAGACCTCAAGGACATCGCCACCAATGTCGAGGCCTCCGAAGCATGGAAGGCCTCCTCCGAGGGACTGAGCAACATCCTTGAGGTCGCCCACGCCCCACTGCCCGCCGGCATCGATGCCACCCTGCGCCCCTACCAACGCGAGGGCTTCGAATGGCTTTCGTTCCTTTATGACAACGGCCTGGGCGGCGTGCTTGCCGACGACATGGGGCTGGGCAAGACGTTGCAGACCTTGGCGCTGATCCAGCACGCCAAGGACAACCACGACGAGACCGCGGGCAAGATGCCGCCGTTCCTCGTCGTGGCCCCGACCTCCGTCGTCTCCAACTGGGAGGCCGAGGCCAAGCGCTTCGCCCCGGACCTGCGCAGCGTGTACATCACCGAGACGGTGCGCCGCGGCGGGGTCCCGGCGCACGAGATCGCCGCCGAGGTCGACATCGTCATCACCTCCTATGGGCTGTTCCGCATCGACCAGGAGGAATACGCCGCCACGACGTTCTCGGGCCTGATCCTGGACGAGGCGCAATTCGTGAAGAACCCGGCCACGCAGGCATCCAAGCAGGCCCGCGACTTCCCGACGTCCTTCAAACTCGCCATCACCGGCACTCCCATGGAGAACAACCTCTCCGAGCTGTGGTCGATGTTTGCGATTGCCGCTCCCGGGCTTTTCCCCACGCTCAAGCGCTTCGACGAGACCTATCGCAAGCCCATCGAGAAGGACGGCGACAACGAGGCGCTGTCGCGCCTGCGGCGCCGCATCCGCCCGCTGATGCTGCGCCGCACCAAGGAGCTGGTGGCCACCGACCTGCCCGAGAAGCAGGAACAGGTCCTGGAACTGGAACTGAACCCCAAGCACCGCACCATCTACCAGCGGCACCTGCAGCGCGAACGCCAAAAGGTGCTGGGCATGCTCGAGGACATGGACAAGAACCGCTTCGCGGTGTTCTCCTCCCTCACCAAGCTGCGCCAGCTTTCCCTGGATGCCTCGCTCATCGACGACGAGTACGCCTCGGTGCCCAGCAGCAAGCTCGACGCCCTGCTCGAACAGCTCGAGGACCTCACCGCCGAGGGCCACAACGCCCTGGTCTTCAGCCAGTTCACCTCGTTCCTGTCCAAGGCCAGCGACCGGCTCACCGAAGCAGGGATCGAGCACGCCTATCTGGACGGCTCCACCACCAAGCGTGCCAAGGTCATCGAGTCCTTCACCTCCGGCAAGGTCCAGGTGTTCCTGATTTCGCTGAAGGCCGGCGGGTTCGGACTAAACCTCACCCAGGCCGACTACTGCTTCCTGATGGACCCTTGGTGGAACCCCTCCTCGGAGAACCAGGCCGTCGACCGAGCGCACCGCATCGGCCAGAAGCGCAACGTCATGGTCTACCGCATGGTTTCCAAGAACACCATCGAGGAAAAGGTCATGGCGCTGAAGGACAAGAAGGCCAAGCTCTTCACCGCGGTGCTGGATGACGATGCGGCTTTCGCCTCGGCCATCAGCGCCGACGATGTGCGTTCGCTCTTTGCCGACTGAGTGGGCACCGGCCGACTGAATATTCCGTAGCATCCAAGGATTTCCAAGTACCAAAGAGGGGACGACGCCAAAATGTCGAAATCGAAGCCTGCCAGCAACAAGTCGCGAAGCGGGCACCCCGCCCGCACTTCGAGTGCTGGAACGTCCAAGTTTGAGAACCAGGTGCGCGTCGCGATGCGGCCCTACGTGGCCCAACTGCGTGCCTTCTTCAACCAACGCCACGACGCGGCCGATACGGAAGCTGGCATCGAGGGGCTCGTGACGCTGCTGACCGTCCACGCTCGGCTTCGCGGCCAGGTAGCGGTGTCGGAACTCGACCACGACGCGCTGTCGATCCAGTTCGAAGATCTGCGCGCCATCGGTGACGAGGTTGCGGTTGCCTGCGCTTCGATGCTGCGGGAATTCGTGCTCTTCCTGGCCGAAAGTGGTCGTTGGTCCGGTTCGGTGGAGGGATTCAAAGCGGTCTTCGATTTGATCTCCGCCCAGGGCGGGGAGTCCCCCGTGGTCGTTCCGGAACTCGATGAGGACGGCGCGGATGCCCGCTGGGCCAAACTGCCCATGGTTTCCACCGCGCGGGCGCTGTTGGCATGGGTCGGCGAGGGCCGCGACGTCCGTCCGGACGGCTCACTGCTGGATGTGGACCTGGCGCCGGCCGCCGCGGCCGTGGGTCTCACGGTTCTCCACGACCCCGGAGCCGCGGCTACGCAGCTGCCCTGGGAACCGGAGGCAGGTGCCGCAGTGGCCACGCTCGTTCAGTTGCCAAAGCTGGACGCCTACTGGAACTCGCTGCTGCGAGCCGGTCTGCTGACCAACCAGCACGGAAAGGCGGTCCCGACCCCAGTAGTCAGCGAAGCGCTGCACGCCGATTCGGGATTCAGCGCACGCGGCGTGAAAGACCTCATCGCCGAGGGTCTCTACGCCCACATCCTGCTCAACGCGGTGGGATCGGAGAACGACCACACCGTGACGCAAATGGCTGCCGCATTGCTGAGCAAGGCCGGGTCGGCCAATCCCCCACGCACGGAAGCCGCCTTCGCTGTTCCCGCTCCCGGGGAGCTCGAACCCGAGCAGGCCCATCTGCAGCCACTCTTTGAAAAGACGGTGCCCGCCGCGGAGTCGCTGCTCCGCGCAGCGGAATCCGAGGGGCTGGTGCGCATCGGAAAACACGTGCGGGTGCCGCGCGTCTTGCGCGCCTCGCTGGAACGGGCACTGACGCGGGTGGCCGAGGAACTGCTGGCTTAGTTAAAGGATATTAACGCCGTCGGCTCCCACGAGATAGCGGGCACGCACCGTGTATTCCTGGTTGGAAGCGCGGTTGAGCAGACGGACGGT
>NZ_JBIXLM010000068.1:0-10418 GCF_045798545.1 Paeniglutamicibacter sp. ORCA_105
GGCCCCCACCGAGGATCTTGCCCAGCCGCTAGTGGTCGACGGCCTTTTCGGCACCGACACCGGTCAGCGAGCGGACCTCCATTTCCGCGGACTTGATCGGGTCCTCGGTATTCTTGTCCAGCACCGAGCCCAACCAGCCCAGCGCGAAGGCCAGCGGGATCGAGACGATGCCCGGGTTGGCCAGCGGGAAGATCGCGAAGTCGGCACCCGGGATCATGGAGGTCGGCAGACCCGACATGACCGGGGAGAAGACGATCAGCACGATGGCCGAGCCGAGGCCGCCAACCATGGACCAGACCGCGCCCTGGGTGGTGAACTTCTTCCAGAACAGCGAGTACAGGATGGTGGGCAGGTTGGCGGATGCCGCCACCGCGAAGGCCAGGGCCACCAGGAAGGCGACGTTCTGCCCCTGGGCGCCGATGCCGCCGAGGATCGCGAAGATGCCGATGACGACCACGGTGCGGCGTGCCACCTTCATTTCCTTCTCAGGGGTGCTCTTGCCCTTGGCGATGACCGAGGCGTAGACGTCGTGGGCGAAGGATGCCGCGGCGGTGATGGTCAATCCGGCAACCACCGCAAGGATGGTGGCGAAGGCGACAGCGGAGATCAGGCCCAGCAGCAGCGGGCCGCCGAGTTCGAAGGCCAACAGCGGGGCGGCAGAGTTCACGCCACCCGGGGCAGCGTTGATCCTGTCGGCACCGATCATGGCACCGGCACCGTAACCCAGCACCAGGGTGAAGAGGTAGAAGGCGCCGATGAGCCAGATCGCCCAGACGACCGAGCGGCGGGCCTCCTTGGCGGTGGGAACCGTGTAGAAGCGCATCAGCACGTGCGGCAGGCCGGCGGTGCCGAGCACCAAGGCCAGGGCCAGGGAGATGAAGTCGAGCTTGGAGGTCTCGGACGCGCCGTACTTCTGGCCCGGGTTCAGGATGTCGACGGTGCCGGCGGACTCGACTGCGGCTCCGAGCAGTGCGGAGAAGTTGAAGCCGTAGTTGGCCAAGACCATGATCGTCATGATGAACGCGCCGGCGATCAACAGGCAGGCCTTGATGATCTGCACCCAGGTGGTGCCCTTCATGCCGCCGATGAGTACGTAGACGATCATCAGTGCGCCGACCACCACGATGACCAGTGACTGGCCGATCTTGTCATCGATGCCCAGCAGCAGGGAAACCAGTGCCCCGGCGCCGGCCATCTGGGCCAGCAGGTAGAACACGCACACGGCGAGGGTGGAGATGGCCGCGGCAATGCGCACCGGGCGCTGCTTGAGGCGGAAGGAAAGCACATCGGCCATGGTGAACTTGCCGGTGTTGCGCAGCAGCTCGGCGACCAGCAGCAGGGCCACCAGCCAAGCCACGAGGAAGCCGATGGAGTAGAGGAAGCCGTCGTAGCCGTTGATGGCAATGGCCCCGACTATGCCCAGGAAGGATGCCGCTGAAAGGTAGTCCCCGGCGATCGCGGTGCCGTTCTGGGTCCCGGTAAAGGAGCGACCGCCCGCGTAGTAGTCAGCGGCTGTCTTGTTGTTGCTCGAGGCCTTGAGCACCACGATCAGGGTGATGCCCACGAAGAGGCCGAAGATGCCGATGTTGACCCACGGGTTGCCGACCTTTGTCGATTCCGGGGCCACAGCGGCCAGGTATGTCAGGGCGTTCATGGCTTACTCTCCTGCCTGTGCTTCAAGGCGCTTGCGGAGGGCCGTGGCCTTCGGGTCAAGCTTCTTGTTGCTGTAGGACACGTATGCGGCGGTGATGCCGAAGGTGGAAACAAATTGCAACAGGCCCAGCAGCAGGCCGACGTTGACGTTGCCCCACACCTTGATGGACATGAATTCGTGGGCGTAGTCCGCCAACAGGACGTAGGCGAAGTACCACAGCAGGAAAATGATGGCCATGGGGAAAACGAAGCTGCGGTGGGTCTTGCGCAGTTCGCGGAATTCTTCCGAGTCCTGCTCCTTCACGAAATCGATGTCGGTACCGAGGTCCGAATCTTCGGTGGTGCTCATGACTCCTCCTTCTCAATGGGGGTTCAAGGCGCCAGGTGCGATACCTTCATCGATGCGCCGGATCGTCCCGGCGTAAGGCGCGTCACCTGGCATGGTGACTAAGATCACTCTGTGGCATTGGCGCACCGCGCGGGAAGGGGTCCGGGTGCGGCATCCGGCAAACGGTCCCCCGGATGCGCCAAGCGGCACCTGCGAACGACGAACGGCATGCCCGTCCGGGCGCCGCGTAGGCTTGGAAACATGCTCTCCACCGCGCTGCAGATGACCCTGATTGTCGCCACCGTCGTGGTCGGCGGCACCCTGGTGGGCTACCTGGCTTTCAAGATCGCGCGCTCCAGCCGGGACCTGGGGACCGACGCCGAGAAGGCGACCTTTGAGACCCTGCACCGGGTCTCGGTGGCGGCCCCGCACCTGGCCCAGGGCCTCACCCCGGAAGGTGCCGCCACGGCAGGGAAGCACCTGCGCGCGCTGCTGGCTGCCCAGGGGCTGGTCATCACCGACACCTCGGCGGTGCTCGCGGTGGACGGCACGATTCCGGACGCCGGGGACCGGGGCACCGCCGCGGCGCTGGAACTTGCAGCCGCTGCGCTCTCCGCCACCCGCACCCAGGTCAAGCGCTCGGATACCGGCGACATGGTCTGCGCCCCGATCATGGTCGGGGATGTCCCGGTGGGCACCGTCTGCGCGTACATCCCGCGCGCCGGGGCCGGGTTCGTGCGCGCGGTGGCCGAGGTCGCGGCCTGGGTTGCCGCGCAGGTGGGGCTGGCTGAGCTCGATGCCTCCCGCGCATTGCTCATGGAGGCGGAGGTCCGCGCGCTGCGCGCCCAGATCAGCCCGCACTTCATCTACAACTCGCTAAACGCGATCGCCTCGTTCATCATCACCGACCCGGCCAGGGCACGCGAACTGGTGGTGGAGTTCGCCGACTTCACCCGCTATTCCTTCCGCCGCCACGGGGACTTCACCACGCTCGCCGAGGAACTCACCGCCATCGACAGGTACCTGCTGCTGGAAAAGGCGCGCTTCGGCGACCGCATCCGGGTTTCCCTGGCCATAGCCCCGGAGGTGCTGGCCACCGCCATCCCGTTCCTGAGCCTGCAGCCGCTGGTGGAAAACGCCGTGCGCCACGGCCTGGAATCCAAGCCCGGCGGCGGACTGATCACCATCAGCGCCTCGGATTCGGGCGAATACGCGTTGATCACCGTGGAGGACGACGGGGTGGGCATCGACCCGGTGGCCCTGCGGGCGGTGCTGGCGGGGACCACCGAATCCATCCATGTGGGCCTGCGCAATGTCGATGTGCGACTGCGCCAGGTCTACGGGGACGCCCACGGGCTGGTCATCGACACCGCCCCGGGTGCCGGCACGCTGATCACCATGCGCATCCCCAAGTTCCGCCCCGGGGTCGAGCCCTCCGCGCCCGGCGTCGCCGCCCGATAGCGCGCCGGGTCCGCATTCCCCCGCGGGGTACGGGTAAAATGACGTGCATGATTAACGTGGTCGTTGCCGACGATGAATTGCCTGCCGTTGCGGAACTGGCGTATTTGTTGTCGCTCGACTCACGGGTGGGCACCATCCACCGGGCCAATTCCGGGGCCGAGGCCCTGAAGGCCCTGGAGGAGTTCGAGGTCGACGCCCTCTTCCTGGACATCCACATGCCGGCGCTCTCCGGGCTGGACATCGCCCGGGTCATCTCCCGCTTCACCCGTCCCCCGGCCGTGGTCTTCGTGACCGCCGACGAGGACCAGGCGCTGGAGGCCTTCGAGCTGGCCGCGGTGGACTACGTGCTCAAGCCGGTGCGCCCCGAACGCCTGGCCGAGTCGGTCCGCCGCATCTGCGAGCTGGCCGAGGAGGACACCGTGAAGCCGGACATGGTCACGGTGGAAAAGGGCGGCATCACCAAGATGATCCGCCGCGACGAAATCCGCTACGTGCAGGCCCAGGGCGACTACGCCCGGCTGCACACCAAGGACGCCAGCTACCTGATCCGGGTCCCGCTCAACGACCTGGAACAGCAGTGGGGGGCGGCAGGCTACGTGCGCATCCACCGCTCCTACCTGGTGTCCATGGACAAGATCGACACCGTCAAGCTGGCCACCGGCAAGGCGGTGGTTCTCATCGGCGGCACCGAGCTCCCGGTCTCGCGCCGCGCCCTGCCCTACCTGCGCGAGAAGCTGGCCGCGAATCGAGTCCGGCCGCTGTGAGCGAATCCGGCGCCGCCGCCGAGCCGCCGCGCGAATCCCCCGGTCCGCGCCCGGTCCAGGCTCCCGATGACGGGCTCCCGGCACCCACCGGAGCCCGGGTGCGGGTCAGCGCACCCGCCGGCACCATGTTGAACATCGTCCGCCGCACCGCCCCGGATGCCGCCGACACCTTCTACGTCCACTCGCTGATCCGCTCGCAGCTGCGCCTGGCCGCCTCGGTGGCCCTGGGCTTCCTGCTGGTGCTGGTGGGCCTTGCCGTCATGGTGTTCACCTGGCCGCAGATCAACGACATCCGCCTGGCCACCATCCCCTTGCCGTGGTGGCTGCTGGGCGTGGGCGTCTACCCGCTCATCATGCTCTGTGCCTTCCTCTTCAACCGGGCGGCGGCGCGCAACGAGGCCAAGTACCGGAGCATCGCCAAGTGATCAATCCGGCCGTTGCCCTACTCTCGGTGTTGCTGGTGTCCCTGGCGACGGTGCTCATTGCCGTCAACGGGCTGCGGCTCTCGCGCACCACCGGGGACTTCTACGTGGCATCGCGCACCGTCAAGCCCTGGTGGAACGCCAGCGCCATCGGCGGGGAATACCTTTCGGCCGCATCGTTCCTGGGCATTGCCGGGCTCATCGTGGTCTCCGGGCAGGACGGGTTGTGGTTCCCCATCGGGTACACCGCCGGCTACCTGATGCTGCTGCTCTTCGTCGCGGCGCCGCTGCGCCGCTCCCGCGCTTACACCATCCCCGACTTTGCGCAGATCCGGCTGGGCTCGATGAGGCTGCGCAGGCTCACCAGCTTCCTGGTGGTGGTCATCTGTTGGCTGTACATCGTCCCGCAACTGCACGGAGCCTCGCTGACGCTGGGCATCAGCACCGGGCTGCCGGGTTGGATGGGCTCGGTGCTGGTCATGGGGATCGTGTGCCTCACCGTGCTGGCCGGCGGCATGCGCTCGATCACCTTCGTCCAGGCGTTTCAGTACTGGCTCAAGCTCGCGGCCCTGGCGATCCCCGCCGTCTTCCTGCTGCTGCATCTGGGCCTGGCCGGGGAATCGGCGACCCTGGACGGTGCCGTCTTCGATCACGCCAGCGACCCGGCGGCGGACCAGGGCCTGTACTACAACATCTCGCTGCTCGTGGCGCTGCTCTTTGGCACGCTGGGACTGCCCCACGTGCTGGTGCGTTTCTACACCAACCCGGATGGTCCCTCGGCCCGAAAGACCACCGCGATCGTGCTGGGATTGCTGGCGTTGTTCTACCTCTTCCCCACGGTGCTGGGCATCCTGGGCAGGGCCTTCACCCCGGAACTAGCCACCAGCGGGAACGCCGATGCCACGGTGTTGCTGCTGCCAGGGCGCATCGTGGGCGGAACCGCCGGGGATGCGCTGACGGCGATCATCATCGGCGGTGCCTTCGCCGCGTTCCTCTCCACCTCCTCGGGCCTGGTGGTGTCCCTGGCCGGGACCATCTCGCAGGACCTGTTCCGCGGCACGGTGCGCGGATTCAGGATCTCCACGCTCATCGCCACCGCCGTCCCGCTGCTGCTGGCCATGGGCACCTCCAGCCTGGCGCTGGCCGGGGCCATCGGCTCGGTCTTTGCCTTCACCGCGGCAACCATCTGCCCGCTGCTGTTGCTGGGGATCTGGTGGCGCGGGCTCACCGTTGCCGGGGCGATTTCCGGCATGGTCACCGGCGCCGTGTGCTGCGGCGCGTCCCTGGTGCTGGCGGCAGCGGTGCCCAACGAGCCGCAGTCGTTCCATGCCCTGCTGGCCCAGCCGGCCGCCTGGTGTGTGCCGCTGGCATTCCTCGTCATGATCTTCGTGTCCCTGGCAACCAGACGCCGTCCGCCCGGACGCATCGACGAGGTCATGGCCCGACTGCATGTTCCCGAGGCGCAGGCCGGAACGCTGCCCTGACGCCTGCGACCGTCACGGCCCCTGATTCGGGCATAAAGAATGCGGTTGGCCTGGTGACAGACACCAGGCCAACCGCATTGAAAACTTCGACGGAGCCGAAAGGCTAGTCGATCGAGGCCATGAGCTCCACGACGCGATCCAGGAACGCGTCGACCTGCGACTCCTCGTAGCCGTGCTCGCCCTCGGCGCGGCGGAACTCGGCCCGTCGCACGGCGTCGACGCTCATCGGGACGTCCTTCTCGAAGTAGTCAATGAGCTGGGAGCAGAGCTTGTCCACGTCCTGGACGTTGTAGCTCGACGCGCTGGAGCGCGAAGGCCTGCGGAAGCGCTCGCCCGGGGACCGGTGCAGGCGTCCGCGCAGGATCGCAGAGAGCCGGCCGACCTGCTGGAGCCAGGCGTCCTCGCCATCGGCGTGGATCAGTGCATCGCGTTCCCGCTGGGCAAAGACATCCTCGAGCCTGTCCAGCGCACCGTCGACCTCGCGGGCGCTGTAGCCGCCGCGCTGGGCAGGGAAAACCGTGCGGCGAACCATGTGGCTGGTGACAATCGAATCATCGTCGCCGTCGCCATTGAACGTGGCTCGGGCGCGGGCGAGGAACACATCCACCTGTTTGGTGTTGTAGCCGAATTCCTTTTCCCCCACGCGCTCAAAGGGGCTGGGGGCCGGCTGTGCCTTGTCCTGACTCACAATTCTTTCCTTGATCTCGGTATTGCGTACCGGAAAACCGGCACCTTGGTGCTGCGGGTGGTGCGATGGCCCGGATCCAACCGCGGAGCGGTCGCACCTGTCTGCATATCCATCTTAGGGATGCATTGGCACCGGCGCCCTACAGCGCGCCGGGCATCAGCAAAATGGTGAGGATATACGTCACCGGGATGGCGAAGAGCACCGAATCAAGCCGGTCCATGACCCCGCCGTGGCCCGGCAGGATGTTGCTCATGTCCTTGATGCCCAGTTCCCGCTTGACCATCGACTCGGCCAGGTCCCCGGCCGTTGCGGCGACAACCGTCGCAACCGCCAGCGGGATGCCCACCCACCAAGGGGCATCCAGCAGGAGCACCGCCGCAGCGATGCCCACCACCGTGGCCCCGGCAACCGACCCGGCAAAGCCCTCCCAGGACTTCTTGGGGCTGATCTTCGGAGCCATCGGGCGTTTTCCGAACAGCACGCCCACCAGATACCCGAACGTGTCGTTGGAGACCACCAGCAACAACATGGTTGTCACCAGCAGGTGCCCGTCCGGCTCGTTCAGCAGCAGCACGGCAAAGCTCAGCAGCAGCGGCACCCACGTCAAGACGAAGATGCTTGCAACGATCGAGGGCACGGATTTTGCCGGCCCCTCGATGATGCGCCACAGGAAGACCAGCAGGGCGCTGGCGGTAAACGCCATGCCCAGGGCCTCGAGACCGCCGTAGTAGGCGGAGAACGGCAGGGCCACCCCGGCCACGGCCAGGGGAACCAGCGGGGTGTCGATTCCCCCGCCGATCAGTGCCCGAGAAACTTCCCAGCTGCCCACGACTCCGAAGATAGCCACCGTGGCGACGAACGCCAGCGGCAACCAAAACAGTCCGGTCAGCACCACGGCCAACAGCACCAGCCCCACGACGATTGCCGCGGGGAGGTCGCGTCCTGCCCGCGAGGGCTGGGTGCGCGTCGACTTGCGGCTGCGCCGGGTCATGGGGTCCCCTCCGGGATCCGGCGTCGGCTCCGGAGGGGAACCTGCGGCTCCTTCGCTCGGCTCGGTGGGATTGGGCATTAGACTTCCAGCAGCTCGGCTTCCTTGCGCTTGAGCAAGTCGTCGATGCTTTCGGCGTGCGACTTGGTCAGTGCGTCAAGCTCCTTTTCGGCGCGGGCGCCTTCGTCCTCGCCGACTTCGCCGTCCTTGACCAGCTTGTCAATGCCGTCCTTGGCCTTCCGGCGCAGGTTGCGCAGGGCCACCTTGGCGTCTTCGCCCTTGCCGCGAACGACCTTGACGTATTCCTTGCGGCGTTCCTGGGTCAACACCGGCATGATCACGCGAATGGTCTTGCCGTCGTTGGACGGGTTCGCGCCAACCTCGGAGTCGCCGAGCGCCTTTTCGATTTCACGCAGGGCGGTCACGTCGTAGGGGCTGATCAGGATGGTGCGGGCATCCGGGGTGGCGAAGGATGCCAGCTGCTGCAGCGGGGTCGGGGAACCGTAGTAGTCCACCATGACCTTGGCGTACATTCCCGGGTGCGCACGGCCGGTGCGGATCGCGGAGAAGTCTTCCTTCGCGTTCTCGATGGTGCTGTCCATCTTGTCGGATACCTCGAAGAGGATTTCCTCAATCACGGTCTACTCCTTTGAATCGGCTCCCAATCGTTGGGTGGCCGGGTAATTTTGGGCTTGTGAACAATCCTATGCCACGAGAGGGCATGGCGCGGGGCACCTAGATGGTGACGCGGGTGCCGATCTTTTCGCCGAGGATGGCGCGGGTGACGTTTCCGTCGCCCTCCATGCCGAAGACCATCATCTCCAGCTTGTTGTCCTTGCACATGGTCATCGCGGTCTGGTCCATCACGCGGATGTCCTTGATGAGGGCCTCGTCGTAGGTGAGGTGCTCAAGCTTGGTGGCGGTCGGGTCCTTCTTCGGGTCCGCGGTGTAGACGCCGTCGACACCGCTCTTGGCCATCAGGACCACGTCGGCGTCGACCTCGAGGGCGCGCTGGGCTGCCACGGTGTCGGTGGAGAAGTACGGCAGGCCTGCACCGGCGCCGAAGATCACGACGCGGTCCTTTTCCATATGGCGGATGGCGCGGCGCGGAATATAGGTCTCGGCGACCTGGGCCATGGAGATCGCGGACTGGACGCGGGTGTCGACGCCGGCCTGTTCCAGGAAGTCCTGCAGGGCCAGGCAGTTCATGACGGTGCCGAGCATGCCCATGTAGTCGGCGCGGGAGCGGTCCATGCCGGAGGCCGAAAGTTCGGCGCCGCGGAAGAAGTTGCCGCCGCCGACGACGATGGCGACCTCGACCTTGCCCACGGTGGCAGCGATCTGCTCGGCCACCCCGCGCACCGTGACGGGGTCGACGCCCAGCTTGCCGCCGCCGAAGACCTCTCCGGAAAGCTTCAGCAGGACCCGGCGGCGACGCGGGGCGTGGGTGTTTTCGTGAGTTTCGAGGGTTGCGTCCATGGGGGTGTCATTCCTCCTGCGTGCGGGTCGGTGCGGGCCCGCCTCGTTGCTGTTTGGTGGTGGCCGGCGCACAGGCTCTGGTCGCCTGGGCGCTGGCAGGAAAAAGGGGCGGCCACCTTGTAGTGGCCACCCCCTTTACCTTGGTGCGAAGCAATTGGTTATCGGTGCCGCGGCCCCGTGAACCAATTTACCTGCTGTTGAAGCTAATTAGGCTCCGACGCGGAAACGTGCGAAGGCAGTGGCGCTGACGCCTGCTTCTTCCAGCACCTTGCCCACGGTCTTCTTGGCGTCCTTGGCGAATGCCTGGTCGACCAGGACCTGCTCCTTGAAGAAGCCGGTCAGGCGGCCTTCAACGATCTTGGTCATGGCGGCTTCCGGCTTGCCTTCGGCGACTGCGGTCTCCTGGGCGATGCGGCGCTCGGACTCGACGACCTCGGCGTCGATGTCGTCGCGGGAAAGCACGGTCGGTGCCATTGCAGCGGTGTGCACTGCAACGTCGTGTGCAACGGTGGCTGCGGCTTCGCCGGCGCCGTCCACTGCAACGAGAACGCCAACCTGGGCCGGGAGGTCCTTGGAGGTCTTGTGCAGGTAGGCATCAACCGATGCACCCTCGATACGGGACAGGCGGCGAACGATGACCTTCTCGCCCAAGACTGCGCCCTCTTCGGTGACGACGTCGGCAAGGGTCTTGCCCTCGACGTCGACTGCCAACAGGGTCTCCAGGTCGGCTGCGCCGGAGGACACGGCAACGTCCAGGACCTTGGCGGCCAGGGCGATGAACTTGTCGTTCTTGGCGACGAAGTCGGTCTCGCAGGAAAGCTCGATCATGACGCCGACGGTGCCGTCGACAACCTTGGCGGCAACGAGGCCTTCCGAGGTCGAGCGGCCTTCGCGCTTGGTCGCGCCCTTCAGGCCCTTGATGCGGATGAGCTCCATGGCCTTCTCGGCGTCGCCGTTGGCCTCGTCGAGCGCCTTCTTGACGTCCATCATGCCAGCGCCGGTGCGCTCGCGCAGTGCCTTAATGTCAGCAGCGGTGTAGTTTGCCACGTGCAACCCCATTCATAAGTGGTTTTGAGCTTTTTCGCCGAAGGACGGGCCGAATGTGGCCCGTCCCGCGGTTTGTCTCCGGTTGTGGGGGGGGGGCCCCCCCC
>NZ_JBIXLM010000069.1:0-10015 GCF_045798545.1 Paeniglutamicibacter sp. ORCA_105
GCAGGCACAGGATCCGTCCGACGAAAAGGTGGAGACGATCGAGCGCAGCGCGACCGAATCGCACACGCTGGCCGAGTAACCCCCTCCGCACCCACAGCAAACACACGAGAAGCCGATGTTGCAGCGCAACATCGGCTTCTTTTGTACCTTGTGGAAACCTGTCGGGACGGGCGGGGCGCCCCCCTTACGGCCTGGTGTCCGCCGCTTCGGGTGGCTGGGTATTACTTGGGGGTGCGCAGGCGGCGCGCCGATCTGGAGATGCGGCGTCCCAGCAGCCCCTGGGTGGGGCTGAAGAGGTAGACCAGGGCGAACACCGCTCCCTGGGTCAGCACGATCATGCCGCCCGATGCCGTGTCCAGGTAGTAACTGATGTACAGCCCGATGACCGCACAGGCGACAGAGACCGCCGGGGCGATGAGAAGCATGCGCCCGAACCTGTCGGTGAGCAGGTGCGCCGTGGCACCGGGAATGATCAGCATGGCGACCACCAGGATGACGCCCACCGCCTGGAGCGCCACCACCGAGGTCAGTGCCAGCAGGCCCAGCAACGCAGCACCCAGCAGGCGCGGATTGAGCCCGATGGCGTGGGCGTGGGTCGCATCGAAGGCAAAGAGTGTGAAGTCCCGGCGCTTGAGCAGCAACGCGCCCAGGGCCAGCACGCCAAGCAGCACGATCTGGATCAGCTCGGGCTTGGAGACGCCCAGCAGGTTCCCGAAGATGATGTGGCCCAGGTCGGTCTGCGAGGGGGTGACCGAGATCAGCACCAGGCCCAGGGCAAAGAGCGTGGAGAAGACGATGCCGATGGCCGCGTCCTCCTTGATGCGGCTGGTGTCGCGCACCGCCCCGATCAGTGCCACGGCCAGGAAACCGAAGAGCAATGCGCCGATCGCGAAGGGCACCGAGAACACGTAGGCCAGCACGACGCCCGGGAGCACCGCGTGGGAGACGGCGTCGCCCATCAGCGACCAGCCGATCAGCACCAGCCAGCAGGAGAGCACCGCGCAGACGGCAGCGGCGGTCACCGCCGTGGCCAGGGCGTTGATCATGAAGCCGTAGCCCAGCGGCTCGAGGAGCAAGTCGACCAGGTTCATGCTGCGTCCCCCCGTCCCAGCACGTCCAGGCCGAAGGCCAGGGCAAGGTTTTCGGGGCGCAGGACCGTTTTGGGATCCCCGTGCATGAGCACCCGCTGCATCAGCAGCACCGCCTCGTCGGCCAGTTCGGGCAGGGCGTGCAGGTCGTGGGTGGAGATCAGGATCGCTGCCCCTGCCCGTGCCTGTTCGCGCAGCAGCCGGGTGATCGTGGCCTCGGAGCGCTTGTCGACTCCGGCGAACGGTTCATCGAGCAGCAGGATCGTGGCGTCCTGGGCGATGCCGCGCGCTACGAAGGCGCGCTTTTTCTGCCCGCCGGAGAGCTGCCCGATCTGCCGCTGGGCGTAGTCGGTGAGTTCCACGCGTTCGAGGGCCTCGTCGACCGCCAGCTTGTCGGCCTTGGACGGGCGGCGGGTGAACCCCATGTGCCCGTAGCGGCCCATCATGACCACGTCGTGCACCGAGACCGGGAAGGCCCAGTCCACGTCCTCGCTTTGCGGTACATAGCCGATGGCCGCCGACTTGCGGGCCTGGGCGGGGGTGCCGCCGTTGACGCGCACCGTCCCGGAGTCTGGCTTGACCAGGCCCATGATGGCCTTGAAAAGGGTCGATTTTCCCGAACCGTTCATGCCCACCAGGCCACAGATGCGCGAGTTCTTCAATTCCAAGCTGGCATCCTTCAGGGCCAGGACCTCCCCGTAGCGCACGGTGAGGTCCTGGACGGTGACGGCCGGGGCGCTCATGGCTTTTCCCCGGTCAGGGCCTGAAGGATCACGTCGGTGTCGTGCCGGATGAGATCGAGGTAGGTGGGTACCGGGCCGTCGGCCTCGGAGAGCGAGTCGACGAACAGGGTGCCGCCAAAGGTGCTTCCCGAACCCTGCACCACCTGCTGCATCGGGGCGTCGGAGACGGTGGATTCGCAGAACACCGCGGGCACCTCGTTGTCCTTGACGAACTCGATGGCCGAGGCGATCTGCCGCGGGGTGGCCTGCTGTTCGGCGTTGACCGCCCAGATGTATTTTTCGGTGAGGCCGGCGTCGCGGGCCAGGTAGGAGAAGGCGCCCTCGCAGGTCACCAGAGCACGCTCATTCTCCTTGAGCCCGGAGAGTCCCTGGACCAGGTTCTTCTCCAGCGTTTCAAGCTCCGCGTTGTAGGCAGTGGCGTTCCGGGTGTAGTACTCGCGGTTTTCCGGGTCGAGTTCGATAAAGGCGTCGCGGATGTTTTCCACGTATATTTGCACGTTGACCGGGCTCATCCAGGCGTGCGGGTTGGGCAGGCCGGCATTGGCGTCCTCGGAGATGTCCATGACCTCGACGCCTTCGCTGACCACCACGTGCGGCACGTCGAGTTCGACGATGAACTGCTCGAACCAGGCCTCGAGGTTCAACCCGTTGTCCAGGATCAGATGCGCGCGCGAGGCCTTGGCGATGTCCTGCGGCGTGGGTTCATAACCGTGGATCTCGGCACCTGCCTTGGTGATCGACTCGACGGTGATCTTGTCCCCGCCTACGTTCCTGGCGATGTCGGCCAGCACGGTGAAGGTGGTCAGCACCACCGGACGGTCGGAGTCGTCCTGGCCGGAAATGGCACCGGGGGAGTCGCATCCGGAAAGCGTTGCTGCAAGTGCCAGGCAGGCCAGGGCCGCGGACAGCCGGCGGCGCCAGGAGGTAAAGGCGCGGGTGCGGGAAGGATTCGTCATTGAGGTCCTATGCGGGGCGGTGTGTCGGTGGGTAAAAACAACGGGTAATTCATAGTACGGCATGACGTAGATGGATGTACGCCTTGGCGTAACCCTGGTTGTTCCGACGTCGTGGAGGGGTTGGGTTCGGGGAAGAACTCCGGTCCGCCGGGGCCACGGTGCCAGGGCGGTGGATGAGACGGACGGACGCTCCATCCTACGTACGTGGCTTCCACCCATTGATGTGGCGCGACCGCGGGCATAGACTCACGCCTGGATCCACCTTTGCACACCCTCACTCATTGCGTTGGAGGCACCATGCCCAAGCCGGAACTCACAGTCGGCGCTCCCTGCTGGATCGACCTGCTGACCTCCGCCCCGGAGAAATCCCAGGCGTTCTACACAGAGCTCTTCGGCTGGACCTACGAGGCGGGGGACGCAGAACTGTATGGCGGCTACATCACCGCTTCCAAGGACGGGAAGATGGTGGCCGGGATCATGAACAACGACGGTACCTCTGGGTCCCCGGATGTCTGGACCACCTATCTGCGGGTGGATGACATCGACGCCGCAACGAAGGCCGCGGCCGAGCACGGCGGGCAGGTCTACCTGCCGCCCATGGAGGTTCCCGAGCAGGGCAAGATGGCGATGTTCGGGGACGCCGGAGGCGCGGCGGTGGGCATCTGGGAGTTTGGCGGACACACCGGATACGAAGTGGTTGCCGAAAACGGTGCACCCGCCTGGCACGAACTCTTTACCCGGGACTTTGCCCCTACCGTGAAGTTCTACGAGGACGTCTTCGGCTGGGACACCGCGGTGGTGGGCGACACCGATGAATTCAGATACACCACACTCGGTGCCGGGGATGATTCCAAGGCAGGGATCATGGATGCCAGTTCGTTCCTGCCCGAGGGCGCACCGGCCAGCTGGCATGTGTACTTCGCGGTGGAGAATGCCGACGCCATCATCGAAAAGACCTTGGCGTTGGGTGGCGAGGTCATCCAGCCTGCGGAAGATACGCCCTTCGGGCGCAATGCAGCGCTGAAGGATCCAACGGGCGCGGAGTTCTGGATTACCCAGGACATCGGGCAAGGCTAAATGTGCCGGGACCGGGCCACCGGTTCCCGACGGCAGGGGGGAAACATTGACGTCGGCGCTTTGCCGCTTGGGGCGCGAGGCGCCGACGCCAATGCCCTTCATGTGATGTCCGCTGCCGAGTCCCGCGTTTAGGCCGGGACCGAGACCCGCAGGATAGACGTGGGTTTGCCGGTCAACTCCGAAGGCATATATATATCAGCCAGTCGAGGCGCATCGAGCCTGCCCCCGGATCGGGGCAAGACGCGGGCACTGAAATCACCGTGGCCATGGCCTTGGGGTGGCAGTGAGTCTAGTCTCGGAACATGGTGCAAATTGGAGAAGAGATGGTCAATGCCCGCTCCGGCGAACGATTTGTCTGGCGGGCGACGCGAGTGTCAACGGGTGGGGAATACTGCGAGTTTGATCTGCACTTGGCACCGGGCGCGCGGGTGGCGGCCGCCCACCGCCATCCGAATCAGGAAGAGCGCTTCACCACGGTTTTCGGGCGTCTTGACTTGGTAAAAGGTGACAAGCGGACGGTGCTGGGTCCTGGCGAAGTTAGCGTCATTCCGCCGGGTACCGCACACCGATGGGGCAATGCCGGGGAGCCCGCACATGCGATCGTGCGGCTGAGCCCCGCACTGCACGCCGAGGAATTCTTTGCAATGTTCTGTCTGCTGGCATCCGAGGGCAAGGCCAATGCCGCGGGACTTCCCCGAAACCCGCTGCAGATGGCGGTGCTGCTGGACGCCTATCGCGAGGAATTCGATTTTGCGACCGCTTCACAACACCGCATGCTCAGCGCTCCTCTGGCCGCGCTGGGCGCGATTGGCCGCCGTATCGGACTGCGTAGCGGACATCCTGACGAAGATTCCTGAGTTTTCGAACGACGACCTCCCCTGCTCGATGTGTCTAAGCCGGGACAGGGACCCGCAACATCGCCTCGATCTTCCCGCGGCACCCGCCGCAGCCCGTACCTGCCCGACAAGCGGCACCGACCTCCGCCACCGTGGAGCAGCCTTCTTCCACGGCGTGGGCCACCTGCCCGTGAGTGGCACCCGAGCAACGGCAAAGCTGGTCATCGGCACCCGCGGCAACCAGTGACTCGTCCGTGCCCGGGTCATCGAGCCGCAGCAACGAGGATCGATCTTCCGGCAACGTGCTGCCACGTTCAAAGGCCAGCACCATTTCGGCACCCGTGCGCGGCAACCCGATCGCCAGGAACCCGGTCAGCACATCCTGCTCCGTGACGAGCTTGAGGTATCGGCCCGCCTTCGGATCGGCAAAGACGCTCACTCGCGCCTGGCCCTCGTCCCACGGGCCGGCCATCACGTTTCCGGCAACCACCAGCTCCAGGCCCTGGCCCTTGAGCATCAACACGTTTGAGGCACCGTGGCTCGGTGCGGCAGTCGGTGGATCCAGCGGTGCGCTGGCCGCGTCGGGGGCCGGCGCCCGGTGGGTGAGCAGGAAATCCGCCAACCATGCTGCCTGGGCCCAGCCCGGGGCCAACAACCCGGCCGGGGCAGCCCCCGCCACCTCGGCGCAGTCTCCCATCGCAAAGACCCGGTTCTCGGTGTCGGCCACCAGGTATTCATTGGTTTGGATGCCCCTGCCGACCTTCAGCCCGCAACCGGCGGCCAGCTCGGTGCGTGCCCGTACCCCGCAAGAGAGCAGCAGCGCATCCCCGGTGATCTCGCCATGGTCCTCGGTCGCCAGCGCGGTGAATCCCGAGGAATCCCGGCGCACTGCGGTGGCCCGGACCCCGGACACGACTTCGACGCCGGCGCTACGTAGGGAGCGGGCCAGAAGCATGCCGCCATCGGTGTCCACGGCACGGCCCAGCGGGGCCGGGCCGTGGTGCACCAGCACCGGACGGTGCCCGGCCTCCGCTATGGCAAGGGCCGCCTCGATGCCCAGGATGCCGCCACCGAGCACCAACACCCGGCCGCCGGACCCCAGCACCCGGTTTAGCGCAGCGGCATCCTCGAGGGTGCGCAGCGCCATGACGCCGGAGGGCAGGTTGGCCTCGGCATGCGGGGCGAAGTCCAGCCCGTTCAGCGTCGGTACCACCGGACGGGCGCCGGTGGCGAACACCAGCCGGTCATAGCCCAGCGTTCGTCCGGAGCCCAGGTGCACCCGGCGGCGCGAGCGGTCCACCCGCGTGACGGTTTCCCCCAGGTGCAAACCGACGCCCGCCGCCACCAGGCGATGCGGATCGATCATCGCCAGGTGCTCCGCCGAAGTCGCGCCGCTGGCCACCTCGGCCAAGAGCACGCGGTTGTAGGCGGCATGTTCCTCGGCCGAGACGACATCCACGGTGAACAGGCCCGCGGCCAGGCCCGGAAGCAGTCCCTCCAGCAACGAGGCCGCGACCGGGCCGAAGCCGATGACCAGGATGCGTTCGCGGATCGTCTCACTCATGATTCATCTCCCAACGGGTGCAGGGACACCGGTGCGTTCTTGAATTCGGGCATGGCGCTGAGCGGATCGACCTGGGAACCGGTGAGCAGGTTGGCGTTCTGGGCTCCGGCAAAGTGGAAGGGCAGGAACACGGTGTCCAGGCGAACCGCTGTGCTCAGGGCCGCCCGGGCCACGACCTCCCCGCGCACATTGCGCACCGCGACGCGTTGGCCCTCGGTGATGCCGTGGGCGCGGGCGGTGCCGGGATGGATTTCCAACCGGGCCTCGGGTGCCGCCCTTGCCAGTTCGGCGACTCGGCGGGTTTGCGCCCCGGATTGGTAGTGTTCCAGCAACCGCCCGGTGACCAGCGCCAACTGGCCATCGGCGTGCAGCGCCTCGACGCGGGCGCGCGAGTGCACAGGGACCAGGAGTGCCTTTCCATCGGGATGGGCAAACCCCTCCAGGAAGAGCCGCGGTGTGCCCGAGCGCTGCCCCGGAACCCGGGACACCTCGTGGCCGGCGGAGCAGGGCCAGTAGACGGCCGCCCCCGCGTCAAGGTCGTCCCAGTCAACGCCGGAATAGTCGGCCAGCCCGCCGGCCGAAGCCAGGCGCAGCTCCTCGAAGACCTCGCGGGCGTCGGCCGAAAACGTTCCGGGGGAATCCAGCCGTTTGGCGAGTTCGGCCATGATCCACAATTCGCCGCGTGCCCCCTCGGGCGGGGCAAGTGCCGCCCGGCGGCGCAGGACCCGTCCCTCGAGGTTGGTCATGGTGCCCTCTTCCTCGGCCCACTGCAGCACCGGCAGAACGAGGTCCGCCTCGGCTGCGGTCTCGGAGAGGAAGAAGTCGCAGACCACCAGGAAGTCCAAGCGGCGCAGCCCGGCCAGGACCTTGGAGGCATCGGGGGAGGAGACGACGGGGTTGGAGGCGTGGACCATCAGCATTCGCGCCCCGTTCTCGGTGCCCAGGGTGTGCAGCAGCTCGGTGGCGGGGATGCCGGGACCGGGAATGGTTTCGGGGGCCACGCCCCATACCCTGGCCACATGTTCGCGGTGGGCGGGATCGGTGATCTTGCGGTAGCCGGGAAGCTGGTCGGACTTCTGCCCGTGCTCGCGCCCGCCCTGGCCATTGCCCTGGCCGGTGATGGTGCCAAAACCCCCGGCCAGGGTGCCGGGCAGGCCCAGCAAAAGGGCGAGGTTGATGGCGGCGGTGGTGGTGTCGGTGCCGTTGGCGTGCTGTTCGACCCCGCGCCCGGTCAGGATGTAGACGCCACCGCCGCCGGTCTTGGCGGCCGTGGCCGCGGTGGCCAGGGCGCGGGCGGTGCGCCGGATCTCCGCGGCGGGAACGCCGGTGATGGTGGCGACGCGTTCGGGCCACCACGAGCCGACCGAGGCCCGCAGTTCCGCCAGCCCGTTGGTTCGCGTGGCAAGGTAGTGGCCGTCGACCAGGGATTCGGCCAGCAACACGTGCGCCAAGCCCAGCAGCAGCTGCAGGTCCGTGCCCGGGGTGGGCTGCAGGTGCCAGCCGGACCCGCCCGCACACAGCTCGGCGGTGGCGGACCTGCGCGGGTCGACCACGATGAGCCCGCCGGAGGCGCGCGCGTTTTCCAGGTGGCGGACAAACGGCGGCATGGTCTCGGCGACGTTCGAGCCCAGCATCAGGATCATCGAGGCGACATCAAGGTCCGCCAGCGGGAAGGGCAGGCCGCGGTCCAGGCCGAAGGCCCGGTTTCCCGCGGCAGCCGCGGAAGACATACAGAAGCGTCCGTTGTAGTCGATGCGCGAGGTTCCCAGGGCCAGGCGGGCGAACTTGCCCAGCTGGTAGGCCTTTTCGTTGGTCAGTCCGCCGGCACCGAAGACCGCCACCGCGTCGGCCCCGTGCTCCTTGCGGATGGATGCCGCGCGGGATGCCAGCAGGTCAAGTGCCTCCTCCCAGCCCACCGGGTCGAAGCCGCCGTCGGGTCGGCGGAGCAGCGGGCTGCCCAGCCGTTCGGGGTGGTTGAGCAGGTTGGCCGCGCTGTATCCCTTGCGGCACAGCGCCCCGGCATTGGTCTCGAAGTCACGCCCGGTCAGCAGCACCGGTTCCCGCGCACCGGCACCGGGGCTGGGGTCCAGGCTGATGCCGCATTGCAGGGCGCAGTAAGGGCAGTGCGTGGGCGTGGTCTTGGGGTCCGGGGCGGTGATCGTCATTTAGATGTTCCGTCCGGCAAATGCTGTGCCGCGGCGGATGTAGCAGAACCAGACCAGGAACATCAGGGCCGCGTACAGCGCCACGAAGACCACAAAAGCCGCCGTGTAGGAGCCGCTGCGGGACAGGGACAGCCCCAGGGCCTGCGGGATCATGAAGCCGCCGTAGGCACCGATGGCAGAGATCAATCCGAGGGCCGCGGCACCCTTGCGTGCCGCGGACACGTTGCCGGTGTTGTTTTCCGCGCGCAAGGCGAAAACGACGGGGATCATCCGGTAGGTCGAGCCGTTGCCGATGCCGCTGGCGGCAAAGAGCACCAGGAACAGGGCCAGGAACACCCAGAAGTTGGCCGCCGGCAGGATGAGCACCACGCCCAGGGTCACCAGGCCCATGACCGCCAGGGCGCACAGGGTGATGCGCGCCCCGCCGATCTTGTCGGCGAGCTTGCCGCCGGCCGGCCTGGCCAGGGATCCCACCAGCGGTCCGAGGAACGCCAGGGAGAGTGCCGCGGTGCCCAGGGTGAAGGATGAATATTGCGGGAAGGTGTCGTGGATCAGCTTGGGGAAGACGGCCGAGAACCCGATGAAGGAGCCGAAGGTCCCGATGTAGAGGGCGGCAATGATCCACAGGTGCGGTTCGCGCAGGCAGGCCAGTGCGCCTCGCACGTCCGAACGGGCGGTGCTCAGGTTGTGCATGTTGCGCTTGGCGCCGTAGGCAGCCAGAAGGATCAGCGGGATCCAGATCAGCCCCGCCAGCGGCAACTGCAGGGAACCGGCGGCGAAGATGGTGATGGCGATGGGGACGAGCAGCTGGGCCACTGCCGCACCCAGGTTGCCTCCGGCGGCGTTCAGTCCCAGCGCCCAGCCCTTCTGCGAGGCAGGGAAGAAGTAGGTGATGTTGGCCATCGAGGAAGCGAAGTTGCCGCCGCCGAATCCTGCCAGACCGGCCAGGGCCAGCAACACCCAGAAGGGGGTCGCGGGGTTTGAGACTGCCAGGGCCAGTCCGCCGGCCGGAATCAGCAGCAGCAGGGCCGAGACAATCGTCCAGTTTCGCCCGCCGAAGCGGGCGACCATGAAGGTGTAGGGGATCCGCAGCGTGGCACCGACCAGGCTCGGCATGGAGATCAGCCAGAAGAGCTGGGTGGTGCTCAGCTGGAAGCCGGCGGCCGGAAGGTAGACCGCGACCACCGCAAAGAGCTGCCAGACGACGAACCCCAGGAATTCGGCGAAGATCGACCAGCGAAGGTTGGTGTTGGCGGTGGTGCGGCCGATGCTTTCCCAGAATCCCGGGTCCTCGGCATCCCAATTGTGTACCCAGCGACCCGGACCCATCTCGAGACGGGCCTGCGTTGTCGGCGTGCCGGTGCGATGTTGTTCCTGCTCTAGCTGTGCGCTCAAGACGTATCGTCCCCTCTGCCTGGTGGTTGATGTCTTCAAGCATTGCCGAGGGAAGTTTCACATGGACGCACTTGTTGTTGCGGGAAGCGAACATGTAGATCACCCAAGTGCCCGGGAGGGGGAGGAAAAGGAAACCTGGCCGAAACATGATCCCTGCCGCCTGCCGGATGCCTCGTTAAAAAGGCTGTGGC
>NZ_JBIXLM010000070.1:0-9965 GCF_045798545.1 Paeniglutamicibacter sp. ORCA_105
CCCCCCGGGCGGGGCCCCCCACGGAGGCATCCGAGGCGGCCCGCGCCGACGGGCTGCAGCGCGCCGAGGAGATCAGCGAAATGCTGGCCTTCTCCACCCGGGTCCTGGCCATCCACGAGCTCAGCGACAACTACCGCCGGATCACGCTCTCCGGCGCCGACCTTGCGCACTTCGGTGCCGGGGACGTCCCGCTGGATCTGCGCATCAAGCTCATGATCCCGCCGACGCCGCAGCCGGGTGCCGCGGCCCCGGAAACGGCCGGCCACTTCGATTCCCTGCGCCCGGGTGCCTGGCTCAACGCCGAGGACGCCGGCGGCTGGTACCGCCGCTGGCTGGCGCTGCCGGCCGAAACCCGGGGCGACATGCGCACCTACACCGTGCGGGCGCTGCGCCCGGCCGGGCACCGGGACAATCGCGGCGAGTTCGCGGAAATCGACATCGACTTCGTGCTGCACCTGCGCACCGAGGGCGGCAAGCTCGTCGGCGGGCCCGCCACGGTGTGGGCAGCGCAGGCAAAGGTCGGGGACTCCATGTTGCTGCTGGGACCCAACTCGGGGCTGTGCGACGAAAACTACGGCGGCATCGAGTTCCGCCGCGGGGCGGCCAAGCGCGTCCTGCTGGCCGGCGACGAGACCGCCGCCCCGGCCATCTGCTCGATCCTGGAGGCCCTGCCCGCAGGGGTCACCGGACATGCGCTGATCGAGGTCCCCGATACCGGCGACATCCAGGGATCCTCGACCCGTTCGGGCGTGTCCGTGCAGTGGCTGCCGCGCGGATCCCACCCGCACGGCGAACTGCTGGCCGCCGCGGTGCGCGACATCGTGGCGATTCCCGCCGCCGGCGCCGTGATGACCGGGGCCGACCCCGAGGACGTCGACGTGGACGAGCAGATCCTGTGGGAGACCGCCACGGTTTCCACCCAGCCGTTCTATGCCTGGCTGGCCGGGGAGGCGGGCGTGATCAAGGAGATGCGCCGCTACCTGGTGCGCGATGCCGGCATGGACCGCAAGCAGGTGGCCTTCATGGGCTACTGGCGCCGCGGCAAGTCCGAGGGCTAGCCGCGGCGTCGGGTCCCGGTTCCTAACGCTCGGGGGTGCCGGAGAGCTTCTCCAGGATCCGGGCGAGCTCCGCGCGTTCCTGGGCATCGAGGCGACCGAAATACTCCTCGGTGTGCAGGCGCCTTGCTGCCCGCACGCGCTCGCTCAGTCCCATCCCTTCCTCGGTCAGGCTCACCAGCGTGGCACGGCGGTCCAGCGGGTCCGGGCGCCGGATCACCAGCTGCTTGGCCTCCAACTGGTCGATGACCTCGGTGGCCGAACGCGGGGCGATGCGCAGTCGCTCGGCGATCTCCTTCAGCCGCATGCCCGCCCCGGAGGCAGGGTCGGAGGAATTGCCGTGCTGGGCCAGGGACCGCATGGCGCGGGACTGGTGCGGGGTCAGCTCGAACGGGGCCAGCCTGGCCGACCAGGTCTGGCGCAGCGAGCGCCAGGCGCGGTGGAAAAGCTCGGACAGGTCCCCGGGAGGTGCGGAATTGCTGCTGAATGGCATGCTCCCCAGACTACAACAAATTTGACCAGTAACCACATAGTGAGGTAACCTCAACGGTGACGCGGTGCGAATCACGCACCCACAACCACCACGAAAGGTGGTGCACATGTCGGAATCGAGAATCTCTTCCGGCGCGGCCCGAACGGGCCCCTCCGCCAACAAGCCGCACGCCCCGTCCGGCACCGGCCGCGGGGGAGGACCCGGCGGCCCCGTCGCCCGCCTGAACCCGGCCGACCTCAAGCAGGTCAGGCTCCATCCGGTGAAGCCCTCCCGGATCGCCGCCCTGTTCGCCCCTCACAAGCTCGCCATCGCCATCGTGGTGCTGCTGATCTCGGCGGCCTCGGTCATCGGGCTGGCCCAGCCGTTCCTGATCCGCGCCATCATCGACGACGCGCTGCCACAGCAAAACACCGTGTTGCTCGCCTGGCTTGCCGGCGGGCTGGTGGCCGTCGCCGCGGCGACCGCGGCCATCGGCGTGGTGCAGACCTGGATGGCCACGAAGATGGGCCAGAAGGTCATGCACACGCTGCGGACCCGGCTCTTCACCCACCTGCAGGCCCAGTCGCTGGGATTCTTCACCCGCACCCGCGGCGGGGAGGTGCAGTCGCGGCTGACCAACGACATTGCCGGCATGCAGTCGGTCGTCACCTCCACTGCCACCTCGGTGGCCTCCAACTTGACCACGGCGGTGGCCACCGCCATAGCGATGGCGGCACTCTCCTGGCGGATGAGCCTGCTCTCGCTCATCGTGCTGCCCCCGGCCATCTGGCTTTCGCGCAAGGTGGCGCTGATGCGCCGGGACATCACCACCGCACGCCAGCAGGAACTCGCGGGCATGTACACGCAGATCGAGGAGGGGCTCTCGGTCTCCGGCATCCGGCTGGCCAAGACCCTGGGCACCACCGGGCGCGACGTGGCCCGCTTCTCCGCCTCCTCGCACCGCCTGGTCGACCTGGAGCTGCGCAGCCAGCTTGCCGGTCGCTGGCGCATGGCCACCATGGGCATCGTCTTCGCGGCGATTCCCGCCCTCATCTACCTTGCGGCCGGATTCCCTGCGACCAGTGGCGGGATGACCATCGGCACGCTGGTCGCGTTCACGGCGCTGCAGGGCGCGATTTTCAGGCCCATCATGGGGCTGCTGAACGTCGGGGTCCAGTGGGTCACCGCGATGGCGCTGTTCAGCCGCATCTTCGAATACCTGGACATGGACCCGGAGCTCAAGGCGCCGGGAAACCCCGCGTGCTTCGATCCGGAGCAGGCGGCAGGGCGGGTGCGCTTCGAGGGCGTGTCCTTCACCTACGGTGCCGGGCCGGCGGTGCTGCGCGGGATCGACCTGGAACTGGCCCCCGGCACCGCCACCGCGATCGTCGGACCCACTGGTTCGGGCAAGTCCACGCTCGGTGCGCTGCTGCCGCGGCTGCATGACCCCAGTGCCGGGAGGATCACCATCGACGGCGTCGACGTGCGCGAGATGGCACCGGAGACCCTGGCGCGAATCGTGGGCGTGGTCTCCCAGGAGACCTACCTCATCCATGCCTCGATCCGCGAGAACCTGCTGCTGGCCGACCCGGACGCCGACGACGCGGCCCTGTGGAAGGCGCTGGCCGGCGCGCAGATCGCCGACCTCGTTGCCGGGTTGCCGGAGGGCCTTGGCACGCTGGTCGGCGCGCGCGGCCACCGCTTCTCCGGAGGCGAGCAGCAGCGCCTGGCCATCGCCCGGACCATCCTGCGCAACCCAAGGGTGCTGGTGCTCGACGAGGCCACCAGCGCGCTGGACAACAACACCGAGGCGCTGGTGCAGGAGGCCCTTGACCGGCTGGCCGCCGGGCGCACCACGCTGATGATCGCCCACCGCCTCTCGACCGTGGAGAACGCCGACCAGCTGGTGGTGCTCGATGCCGGGGAGATCACCGAGCGCGGACGCCCGGCGGAATTGCGGGCATCGGGCGGCGCATTTGCCCGGCTGCTGGCCGCGTCGGCCGCCTCGGCTACGTCGGCTGGGGCCGAGACAAGGGTGGCCGGCGCGAGCGTCTAGGAAGCGCGGGCAGACAGCAGGATTAAGCGCCGATGGCGTGGAGCGCGGCAATCAATGCGCGTTCCACGCCATCGGCGTTGGTGCTTGGGTGAGGGGGGCGGCTAGACGGCGTCCAGGTCCGTTTCCAGCAGTGCCACCAGGGAATCCAATGCCTCGTCGGCGCCGTCGCCGGTGGCGCGCAGCACCACTTCGTCGCCCTTGGCCGCGCCCAGGGTCATCAGCGAGAGGATGCTCGAGGCGTCCATGGCCTCGTCCTCCGGCGCGTCCTTGGCCGCGATGGTGACCTCGATGTCGAGGGCTCCGGCGGCCTCGGCGAAGAGGGCTGCGGGGCGGGCATGCAGGCCGGAGGCGCTGGCGATGGTGGCAAGACGTTCGGACATGTTGGGGGTTCTCCTGTTTTTCGAGGGGGGTGTGAAGCGGACGGGGCAGGAATAATCCTACGGTGCGGCAGGGGAGCGGGTTACAGGCCCAGCTCGGTGAGCTCCGGCAATTGTTCGCGCACCGCGGCGCGTGCGGCCTCGGCGCTCGGGGCGGCCAGGGCCAGCTGCGCCAATTCGCCGGCGCGCTGAAGGGTGACGGTCTTGAGCACCGCGGCAACCGAGGCCAGCGACCTGGGGGACATTGACAGGGTCGAGACGCCCAGGCCGATGAGCACCACTGCCAGCGCCGGGTCCGCCGCTGCCTCGCCGCAGACGCCGACGGGCTTGTTGTTGCCCTCGGCCCGGGAGCCGGCGACGGTCACATCGATCAGCCGAAGCACCGCCGGCTGCCACGGGTTGTTCAGTGCGGCGAGCGGGCCCAGCTGCCGGTCCGCTGCCATGGTGTATTGCGTCAGGTCGTTGGTGCCCAGGGAGGCAAAGGAGACCTTGGAAAGAATGGCCTCGGCGCTGAGCGCGGCCGAGGGAACCTCGACCATCACCCCGGGGGTTGCCAGTCCGGCCGCGGCGCACATGGCGGCGAAGTCGGCTGCCTCGGAAGGCGTGGAAACCATCGGTGCCATGACCCACACCTCGGCGCCGGAAGCGGCAGCCGCGGTGGCGACGGCGGAGAGCTGGCGGGCCAGCACGCCCGGGGAGGTGGTGTCGGTGCGGTAGCCGCGAACACCCAGTGCGGGGTTGGGCTCGGAAGCGTCGGTGAGGAACGGCAGCGGCTTGTCGGCGCCGGCGTCCAGCGTGCGCACCACGACCTTCCTGCCCGCGAACGCGTCGAAGACGGCCTTGTATTCGGCGACCTGTTCCTCGATGGAGGGCTCGGTGTCGCGGCCCAGGAAGCAGAATTCGGTGCGCAGCAGGCCCACGCCCTGGGCGCCGGCAGCGGCTGCCTTCACGGCGTCCTTGCCACCGCCGACATTGGCCAGCAACGGGACCAGGTGCCCATCGGCCATCACGCCGTTGCCGTCGAAGACCGAGAGCAGCGCAGCGTTCTTCAGCCATGTGGCGACCGCCTGGCGTTCGGTATCGCCGGGTTCGGTGGAAATCGTTCCGGCGGCACCGTCGACGAAGACCTCGGTTCCCGTTTCCAGGGCATCGAGTCCCGGGGCGGCAACCACCGCGGTCAGGCCCAGGTCCCGGGCGATGATGGCGGTGTGCGACTGCGGTCCTCCGCCGGTGGTCAGCAGGGCGATGACCTTCGCCGGGTCCAGGGTTGCGGTGTCGGCGGGGGCGAGGTCCTCGGCGACGAGAATGAAGGGGGTCGCGGAGTCCGGGATGCCCGGGGCGGGGACCCCGCGCAATTCGGCGACGATGCGGGCGCGCACGTCCAGCACGTCGGTGGCGCGTTCGGCCATGTAGCCGCCGAGGGTGATGAGCATCTGGGCGACGGTTTCGCCGGATTCCCAGATGCTGCGTTCGGCGGAAAGCCCGCCGTTGATCATCTTGTTGGCGCCCTTGAGCAGCATCGAGTCGGTGGCCATCAAGGCGGTGGCCTCGAGCACGGCCTTGGCCTCGGGGCTGGCGCCGGTTGCGCGGGTGCGCAATTCAGCTTGGACGCGCACGGCGGCGTCCTTGAGCGCTGCGACTGCCTGTTCCGCGGACATCGAGCCGTTCAGCTTTTCCCCTGCAGGCGGTTCGGTCAGCGCCGGGGGCATATGCCTGATGGCTCCGATGACGCGTCCGGGCGTGACGCCCACTCCTGAGAAGTTCAGCACTTATGTTCCTCGATCCGCTGGGATGCTCTTGGTTGCTTGGGGTGGCGATTGCGCGATGCAGCCGGGAATCACGCCTGGACTCGAGCATAATCCCGGTGTGTGATCCTCTTCATATAGCAATGTTATAGGTGCTAGGGTAGCAGTCATGAGTTTAGACTTCCAGCTTCCGCCAAGGGAAAGGCTGCTTCAGGCCGCCGTCGAACTTTTGGCGAATTCGGACGGGGCTCCTGTCTCGACCCGGAAAATCACCGAGCTGGCGGGGGTCACGGCGCCGACGCTGTACCACCACTTCGGGGACAAGGAAGGACTGTTCGACGCGGTTGTTGCCGTGGGTTTCGACCAATACGTCGCCAGTGAAACGGGCCTTGTCGCCACCGGAAAACCCCTCGACGACGTGCGGCGCATGTGGGACCAGCACGTGCGCTTCGGCATGGAGCAGCCGCATATGTACCTGGTGATGTTCGGCAACGTGCGCCCCGGAAACCGGTCCAACCGGCTGGCCGAGGCCGAGGCCTTGCTGCGGGACAAGCTGGATCGGGCAGCGGAGGCGGGCCACCTTAATGTGGCCCCCGCGGACGCGGTGCGCAGCATCCTGGCGGCGAACATCGGGGTCACATTGATGCTCATCGCCGAGCCGGCCGCCGAGCGGAACTTCGAGCTCTCCGACATGACCCGCGATGCAGTGATCACTGCGGTGTCCTCGAAGGCCGGCATCACCGACTCCGCTTCCCCGGTGGAGACCTCCTCGGTCGTCGTGGCGGCCATTGCGTTGAACGCTGCCCTGGAGTCCTCCAACCCGCAGCAACTGTCCAACACCGAAATGAAGATGTTCCTCGAGTGGCTGCACCGCATTTCCAAGACGTCGTAACCGTCCAGAATTGTCCGCCTATTACCTGCGACGCCGCAGGACAAACGATTAGGAAAAATCATGGCAACACCAACTGAGGCCGCCCCCCGGGCCGGCCTGCGGGTCAGGGTGCAGAAGTTCGGCACCTTCCTCTCGGGGATGATCATGCCCAACATCGGGGCGTTCATCGCCTGGGGTTTGATCACCGCGCTGTTCATTCCCGACGGGTTCTTCCCCAACGAGCAACTTGGCTCGCTGGTGGGCCCGATGATCACCTACCTGTTGCCGCTGCTGATCGGCTACACCGGCGGCAAGATGATCCACGGGGTGCGCGGCGGCGTCATCGGCGCGATCGCGACCATGGGCGTCATCGTCGGCGCCGACATCCCGATGTTCATCGGCGCGATGATCATGGGTCCGCTCTCCGCACTCGTCATGAAGAAGCTCGACGGCGTGTGGGAGGGACGGGTCAAGCCCGGCTTCGAGATGCTCATCGACAACTTCTCCTCCGGCATTGTCGGGGCGATCATGGCGATCTTCGGCATGCTGCTGATCAATCCGCTGGTCATTGCCTTCTCCAACGGCGCCGGCGCCGTCGTGCAGTTCTTGGTCAACAACGGCTTGCTGCCGCTGACCAGCATCTTCATCGAACCGGCCAAGGTCCTGTTCCTGAACAACGCCATCAACCACGGCATCCTCACCCCGCTGGGCACCGAGCAGGCCCTCGAGCAGGGCAAGTCACTTCTCTTCCTGCTCGAGGCCAACCCCGGCCCGGGCTTCGGCATCCTGTTGGCGTACTCGATCTTCGGCAAGGGGCTGGCCAAGGCCTCGGCCCCCGGCGCCGCACTGATCCAGTTTGTCGGCGGCATCCACGAGATCTACTTCCCGTACATCCTCATGAAGCCCGTCATGATCCTCGCAGCGATCGGCGGCGGCATGAGCGGCATCTTCATGCTGGTGCTCACCGGCGCCGGTCTGCGCGCCCCGGCGGCACCGGGCAGCATCTTCGCCGTGTTCGCGATGACCTCTTCGGACAGCTACCTGGGCGTCACCCTCGCGGTGGTGGCCGCCACCGTCGTCTCGTTCCTGATCGGTTCCTTCCTGCTGAAGATCTCCAAGGCCCCCGAGGGCGACGGACTCGGCGAGGCCGCAGCCAAGATGGAAGCCATGAAGGGCAAGAAGAGCTCGGTTGGTTTCGCGTTTGCCGGCGAGACGGGCAACGGCCCGGTCCGCAACGTGGTCTTCGCCTGCGACGCCGGCATGGGATCGAGCGCCATGGGCGCCTCGGTGCTGCGCAACATGTTCAAGAAGGAGGGGCTGGCCGAGGTAAAGGTCACCAACTCCGCCATCGCAAACCTTTCCGACACCTACGACATCGTGGTGACCCATCAGGACCTGGCCGCACGTGCAGCACCTGTGACGGCCAGCGCCGTGCACGTCTCGGTGGACAACTTCATGAACAGCCCTCGCTACGAGGAGATCCTCGAACTCGTCAAGTCCCGCAACGCGGAGCCCCAGGACGCCGTGAGCGTGGGTGCGCCGGCGGCAACCGAGGGTGCGCAAGCCGGCGAGGCGCCGGCAGCCACCGCCCGGCACGCGGCGAAACCGGCTGCTTCCGAGCAGGACGCCGCGGCCCCGGCACGTCCCGAGGTCCTGGCGAGTGAAAGCATCATCTTGTCCGGCAGCGCCGCAACGCGCGACACGGCCATCGACGAGGCCGGCGCGCTTTTGCTGGCCCGCGGGGCGGTGAACCAGGAATATGTGGCTTCGATGCACACCCGCGAGGCCACCGTGTCCACCTACATGGGCAACTTCCTGGCCATCCCGCACGGCACGAATGAGGCCAAGGGAAACATCGCCAGCTCCGCGGTGTCCATCATCCGCTACCCGGAGGGCATCGACTGGAACGGCAAGGAGGTCAAGTTCGTGGTCGGCATCGCCGGGGTGAACAACGAGCACCTGGCGATCCTGGCCTCGATCGCCCGGGTTTTCACCGACAAGGCACAGGTGGCGCGGCTGGAAGCGGCCACCACGCGTGAGGAAATCCTCGACATCTTCGGAAAGGTCAACGCATCGTGAAGGTAGTACATTTTGGGGCCGGGAACATCGGCCGCGGATTCGTCGGACTGCTGCTGCACCAGGCAGGCTACGAGATCGTGTTTGCCGATGTGGCAGACGCGCTGATCACCGCGCTGGATGCGGCCGAGAGCTATGACGTGCACGAGGTGGGGCAGGATCCGCAGGTGCGCCGGGTCGACAACTTCCGCGCGCTGAACTCCTCCACCCAAACCGATCGGGTCATCGCGGAGATCGCGACGGCGGACATGGTCACCACCGCCGTGGGGCCGCACATCCTGAAGTTCGTGGCACCGCTGGTTGCCGCCGGAATCGCCAAGCGCGACAGCGCACTGGCTCCACTGCAGGTGATGGCATGCGAGAACGCCATCAACGCCACCGACATCCTTGAAGCCGCGGTGCTGGCTGACGGCGCCTCCGACGCGCCGGCCGTGGGAGCCAAGGCCATCTTCGCGAACACCGCGGTGGATCGCATCGTCCCGAACCAGGCGCCAGGCCAGGGCCTGGACGTCACGGTGGAAACCTTCTTCGAGTGGGTCATCGACAAGACCCCGTTCGGGGACGCTGTTCCGCTGATCGCCGGGGCGACGTTTGTGGAGGACCTGGGCCCGTACATCGAACGCAAGCTGTTCACGGTCAACACGGGTCACGCTTCGACGGCATACCTGGGGCATGCCGCGGGGCTGGAGAAGATCTCCGAGGCCATGGCCGACCCGCGGGTCTTTGCCAAGGTTGCCGCGGTGCTGGCCGAAACCAAGTCGCTGTTGGTGTCCAAGCATGGCTTTGCCGAGGCCGACCAAGAGGCCTACGTGCAGAAGATCCTGGCCAGGTTCTCCAACGAGTACCTGCCGGACACCGTGGTGCGCGTGGGCCGGGCGCCGCTGCGCAAGCTCAGCCGGCACGAGCGGTTCATCGGCCCGGCCGCCGAGCTGGCCGAAAGCGGCATCAAGCCGGTGGCGCTGCTCGAGGCGATGGGTGCCGCGCTGCGGTTCAGCGACCCGGAAGACACCGAGGCCGCCGAAATGGCCGGCATCCTCGCAGCGAATTCCAGTGAAGAGGCCACCGCGAAGATCACCGGGCTGGCTGCCGACCACCCGCTCTTTGGCTCGGTGAACGAACTGGTCAAGGACGTCCAGGCCGGCTAGCGGCCGGAGGTCGGTCCGAGTGCCTTTCGAGGCGAGAATGGGGTGGGCGGGGGGGGGGGGGGGGGGGGGGGGGGGGCCCCCCCCCCCCCGGGTTTTTGTGGGGGGGGGGGGGGGGGGCCGGGGGGGGGGGGGGGGGGGGGGGGGGGGGGGGGGGGGGGGGGGGGGGGG
>NZ_JBIXLM010000071.1:0-8235 GCF_045798545.1 Paeniglutamicibacter sp. ORCA_105
CCCTTCTCGAAACTGATGGACTGGCGCGGTACCAGGCGAATTTTCGTTATTCTTCGATGACGCGCAGCGAGCGTTCCGGACAGCTTGCGACGGCCAAGCGGCCTTCGTCTTGAGACTCGGGGGCAATAGGGTTCGACGGTTGGATGGCCAGCCCGTCCTCATCCGAGAGCGTGAACAGGTTCGGTGCGGTCATTTGGCAGACGCCGTGCCCTTGGCACACGTGCCGCTCGAGTTCAATGCGCATCAGTACTCCTTTTGGTTCTTTTCTCCGAACGGAGATGGGCAGCTTTGGTGTCCTGCATGAATTCTTCCTTGGCCCCTAGACTGGGCTTACAGTCCATTCTATTATAATAATTAGTAGATACAAGGATGAATTTTGCCAGAGAGCTGCTTCGTCCAGGCCGCCAAGAACCAGAAACGGGAAGCAAAGGGGAGTCACATGACACAGCAAATTGACGCGGAGACTTCGTCACGGACCGATCGCCCGATCGTTGAGTTCGACCACAATGCAGAGGCACACAGTGCCGATCCGGTTGCCAGTTACCGCGCTTTGCGGGAGAAGGCACCTGTCGCGTGGACCGATGCCTGGGGCGGATACTGGGTCCTGAGTGGTTACGACGCCATCTTCGATGCCGCCCGAGACGATGAGATGTTCTCTTCTGCCCGCAGTGCCCACGGCGGCGAGGGGCAGGCAATCCTCATTCCCAAGCGACCGATCGCGGAGCATTTCCCCATTGACCTTGACCCGCCGGCATCCATGCCGTACCGCCGCATCATGAACCAGTTGCTCTCGCCCTCGAGGATCGAGGAAATGCGCCCGATGGTCGAGCGGTACACGACGCTGTTCATCGACGACATCATCGAAAGCGGCGAGGCCGATTTCGCGGCACTGACCGGTATTCCATCTATCATCACGATCGACTGGCTGTCATTGTCAGTTGAGGACTGGCGCCGCTACTCCTTCGCCCACCGCAAGGTGCTTTCCGCGCCATTGGACAGTGCCGAGTACATCAAGGTCACCACGGAGGAACTCCCCGCCCTGGCGGAGAAGGTGAAGGCGGCCATCGCCGAGCGCAGGCGCAATCTGGGCGACGATCCCATCAGCTTCATCCTGCGCCACGAGATCGACGGCCGGCCAATCACCGATGAGGAGGTGCTGAACATGGTGGACCTGATCATCTCCGGCGGCGTGGGCACGGTCGCCTCGCTCAGCGGCCAGGCACTCGAATGGCTCTCCGCCAACACGGATGTCCGCCAGCGGCTCATCGATGATCCCAGCCTGATGCAGAACGCCGTCGAGGAGTTCCTGCGGTATTTCTCCCCGACCCAGGCCCTTGCGCGCACCGTCGGCAAGGATGCCGACTTCCATGGCGTCAAGATTAAGGAAGGGGACCGGGCGCTGCTCGCCTGGTCCTCTGGAAACCGTGATGCCGCCGGTGGCTTCGAGAACCCGGACGAGGTGGACATCGAACGCATGCCCAACCGCCATATGTCTTTCGGCGTCGGCAGCCACCGCTGCGCAGGCTCCCACCTGGGACGCCTGATGGCCAGGACCATTCTGACCCAGGTCCTCGAACGCATGCCCGACTACCAGGTGGACCGCGCCAAGGTGACCCGCTACCCGCGGCAGGGTGTCAATACCGGCTTCGAAACGCTGCCGGCGACGTTCACCCCGGGAAAGCGCCTGTTGGAAGAGCGGCTCTAGCAATCGGGACTGCCCGTTTGCGCCGGGCGGCCCGGGGTGCTGCCTTAGGACTTTGAAAGGGATGACGGATATGGGTATCAGTGCCCCGGCCCAGGAGCCCTGGGCGAACGAGCAGGCGACTCGCCCCGGGCTTTCATGGGGGGTCAAGAGCAGTTTCACGCGCTACATCGATACGATGCCTGACGGCCGACGGGGCGCGGGACATGGCGCCACGGAGGCTGGTGACGGGGTCTACTTCTTCGAGCTCGAGGATGCTTCCGGGTTCGATCCGTCGTCCCCCGAGGGCATCGTCAAGTACCGAGGCGACCTGCGCTACAAGGGTCACCAGGGGATGCTTTTCGTTATGATCGTCGATCCATGGATTGAGTTCCGCGACACCGGAGCGGTCCTGACGGCAGTCGACGCCGAGCGCTGGCCCAACAAGGAGCATCGCATCGAGCTGGCGACACTTGCACCCGGCGCGCCGGCCGCCGGCCGTTTGCCCAGGGGATGGGCACTCATGGACGCTCGGTTGACACCGGCCGGCGTCGAGGTGTTCAACGGGGTCTACGGGGTCGGGGAACGGCTGGAGCCGGTGGGATTCTGCGCCCACCTCAAATCGGGCGGTTGAGGGCCCGATGCCCTAAGGCGTGCCGCCGGGCAAAGCAGCTCGGGTCGGCGCCTTGCGAAATTACTAAGCGGCGCCCCTGTTGCGTCGAATCATTTATGGTTACAATCATGATCATGGATTTGGTGAACATCTGGAACGAAAGGGATAACCCATGCCAAAGGTGACCTATACCTCGGTCGGCGGCGACGTCGACGTCCTTGAGGGCAACATCGGGGATTCCGTGATGGAAATTGCGGTGCGAAACGGCCTGCCGGGAATCGTGGCCGAGTGCGGCGGTTCCCTGGCCTGTTCCACCTGCCACGTGTTTGTCCGCGAAGAGGACCTGGCGGGAATGGCGGCCATGGGCGAGCTCGAGGATGAGATGCTCGACGGCACCACCCAGGAGCGACGCTGTAATTCGCGGCTCTCGTGCCAGCTGAAGCTCGAAGCGGATGTCCACGTGTACATCGAAACACCGGAAAGCCAGGTCTGAGCGCCATGTCGGAGAACAACGGAATCCTCATCGTCGGGGCCTCGCAAGCCGGCGTGCAGCTCGCCAGCTCGCTTCGGGAAATGGGGTACGCCGAGCCGATTACGCTTGTCGGCGCCGAGCAACATGCCCCGTACCAGCGGCCCCCGCTGTCCAAGGCGTTCCTGCAGGGACTCGTTACGGCGGAGACCCTGGCGTTCAGGACCGGGGACTTCTACGAGAAGCACAACATCGAGCTGGTCCTGAACGAACGCATTGTGTCTTTCGAGAAGGGCTCCGACGGCGCGGGGACGGCGACCTCCGCCTCCGGCAGGAAGTTCGCCTTTGATCGACTGGCCCTGACCACCGGGGCGCGGCCGCGGAAACTGGAGCTGGAAGGGGCGGAACTGGAAGGTGTGCTTTACCTTCGCGACGCCGACGACGCCGATGGCCTCAAGGCCCGGCTGGAGAACGCGCGGAACGTCGTCGTGGTCGGCGGCGGATTCGTGGGTCTGGAAGCGGCCGCAAGCGCCCGGAAGTTGGGCAAGCAGGTCTCCGTCTTGGAGGCGGCTCCCCGCCTGATCGGCCGGGCGGTGGGGGAGGCCACCTCGGACTTCTTCTTGGGTGCCCACCGGTCGCGTGGTGTGGAGGTCACGCTGGATGCGCGGATCGTTCGATTTGCCGGTGACGCGCAGGGGTGTATCACCGGCGTGGAGCTAGGGGACGGGCGCATCGTGCCGGCCGACGTCGTGCTGGTGGGTGTCGGTGTCGTTCCCCGCACCGAGCTTGCCGAAGCCCTTGGGCTGGCCTGCGGCAATGGAATCGTTGTCGACGAGCATTCACTTGCTTCCGACGGGACCACGCTGGTCGCGGGCGATTGCGCGGAGATGCCCAACCCACTGCCGCGCGAAGGCGCGCCGGAGCGCCTGCGGCTCGAAAGCGTCAATAACGCGGTGGAACAGGCGCGTAATGCAGCCGCCACGATCGTCGGGAACAAGGTTCCCTATCGCATGGTGCCATGGTTCTGGTCCGACCAAGGCAATCTGAAGCTGCAGATGGCCGGGTTGTCGGCGGGATATGACCAAGTGGTGCTGCGCGGTGCGGTCGCCGACGAGAAGTTCTCCGTGATCTACTACCGCGACGGGCAGGTCATCGCCGTGGATTGCATCAACAACCCGGTGGACTTCATGGCCGTCAAGACGCTCCTGGCCAAGGGGCTGAACGTGCCGGCGGACCGGGCCGGCGATTCCGGCACCCCGTTGAAGAAGATGATGGCCGAGCTGGAGCCTTCCTCCTGACGGGGCGGCAGCGTGGAGAATTGTAATAGTCGGACTATACTTATGATTCTATTGTTACGCGGCCACGCCGCACGCCCCTTCATCAAGGCTTCATCAAGGAGAACCCATGCAGACCTCGTTACGGCCGCAGAAGACGGCCGTCTTGGTGGCCCAGCGAATCGTCGCCGACATCCAGCGCAGGGGAAACGTGCCCGGTGATCGCCTGCCTCCCGAACGGATCATGCTGGAGGAATACAACATCGGTCGCGGCACCCTGCGCGAATCGCTGCGCTTCCTTGAACTGCAAGGAATCATCATGCTCAAGCCGGGGCCCGGCGGCGGACCCGTGGTGCAGCAGCCTGACGGCGGCGGCCTGGCCACTGCGTTGACCCTGTTGCTGCAGTTCGAGAATGCGCCGTTCAGGACCATTACCGAGGCCAGGACGGCGCTCGAGCCGATGATGGCGCAGCTCGCGGCGACCCGGATGGACGAGGAGCAGCTTGCGGAGCTGAAGTACAGCGTTGACCACATGCTCGACAAAGTCGATGACGAGTCTGTGTTCCTTGAGATGAATAAGCGGTTCCATGACATCATTGCCCGCAATTCCGGGAACGCCTTATTTGGGCACCTCACCGAGACCCTCTTGGGAATGCTCGACGGATCCGCAATCGGAGTCGATTATCCGGAGCATCGCCGGGTTGCCGTCCACAAGGCTCACGTCGTGATCTATGAGGCATTGGCAGCCAAGGACCCGGATGCGGCGGCGAGCGCCATGCAAGAACACATCCTCGAATACGCCAACTACGTTGAACGCAAATTCCCGGACATCTTGAACACCCCGATTTCCTGGACCTTGTAGCCCGTGCCCCACGGGCCTGTCGAATATGGATTTGAGTCTTTAATCTAGGATAACGATTGTAACTATATTGACTTTCTGCTAACTTTTCCTTGTGAGGTGCGCCACCGTGGGCCCAATGGCCCCATGCCGTGCTGCGAATGAGAGCCCAGCCGGCACGCGGCGGCAGAACCTGCCGCGTCGCGCCGAAGACCGTCGGCGCCGCCCACCATCTAAGGCCGAGAGCAGGGAGTGAGCATTGAGTATCAGCGCAGATAGTTCCGTGTACGACGTGATCGTTTTGGGTAGCGGGGCCTCGGGCCTGTGCGCCGCCTTGGCGGCGGCGGACGCCGGCGCGAGGGTTGGCGTCTTTGAGAAGGCACCCGTCCTGGGTGGCACCACTTGCCTGTCCAGCGCCGTTGCGTGGATGCCGAACAACCGCTATGCCCGGGAAAAAGGAATCGAGGACTCGCGTGCCGATGCGCTCGCCTACCTCGAATCCCTGTCCAACGGCATGATCCTGCCCGAGATGGTGGAGGCCTTCGTGGACACGATCCCCGTGCTGCTGGACTGGCTGGAGACCACCCCGTTGAAGATGTCCCTGGTCCCCGGATACCCGGACTACCACCCCGAGCAGCCCGGCGGAAAGCCCGGAGGCGGAAGGTCCATCGAGCCGCAGCTGTTCTCGCTGCAGGGGCTGGGCGAATGGGCCGGCTGTCTGGGAGGCACCCCGCGCCGGATGCTTGTGGGCGAGACCCCGATCGGCGGCGGCACCGGATTCCTGCCGCCGGAGACGGCCGCGCAGCGAGAGGAAGAGCAAGTCGAGGGACTGGGCCGCGCAATGGTCGCCGCACTGCTGCAGGGATGTCTCGACAAGGGTGTCGAGGTCCACGTAGGGGAGCGCGCCACGGAGCTGCTCATCGAGGATGAAGCCGTCCGCGGCGTCGTCCTCGAAGGCCCCGATGGACGCCATGAGGTCCTTGCCCGTCAGGGCGTGGTGCTGGCCACCGGCGGATTCGAGTGGGACAAGGACTTGGCCCGTGACTTCCTGCGCGGGCCGATCAGCCACCCGGCCAGCGTTCCAACCAACACCGGCGACGGTTTGCGCATGGCCATGCGGGTCGGAGCCGCCCTCGGCAACATGCGCGAGGCCTGGTGGGTCCCGGTGTGCACGCTGCCCGGGGAAAATGCCTACGGGAGCCAGCCGGTGTACCTGGTGCAGCGCGAGCGGACCGTGCCTCATTCGATCATGGTGAACCGCGAGGGGAAGCGCTTCGCCAACGAGGCAGCAAACTACAACGCCATGGGAGGCGCCTTCCATGAGCTGGACCCCACCTCCTTTGACTACCGGAACATCCCCTGCTGGGTCGTTTTCGACGCCCAGATGATGGAGCGCTTTGGCGGCTTTGGCTCTGCCCCCGGGGCGCCGGTGCCCTCGTGGATCCCACGGTCGGACTCGATCGCCGGGCTGGCCGGGCTGATCGGGGTCCCGGCCGGGGCCCTTGAGCAGACGGTCGAGCGTTGGAACGGGCACGCCCGGAAGGGCCTCGATCCGGACTTCCGGCGCGGCGAGAGCGCATTCGACGGCTATGTCGGCAACCGGGATGCGTACCCGGGGGCGGAATCCACCTTCGGCTCCTTGGAACAAGGCCCGTTCTACGCTGTGGAGCTGCATAGCAGCACTCTGGGGACAAAGGGTGGTCCGCGCACCACGCCCCAGTCCGAGGTGTTGTCGGTCGACGGCCGTGTCATTCCCGGCCTCTTCGCGGCCGGCAACGTCATGGCCGGGCCCACCGGAATGGTGTATGGCGGAGCCGGGGGAACCCTTGGTCCGGGGCTGGTGTTCGGCTACCTGGCCGGTCGCGCCGCGGCCGGAAGGACGGGCGCGGACGTGCAGCCCGAATCCGCTGCGGCCATGCTCGCCTAGAAGGCGTCCCAACACACGTGAAACCCCCGCAAAGTGCGGTGGTTTCACGTGTTTGCGGCCAGGTCGGTTGCCGCGCCCGGCCAAGGACAGGCCGCGGCCACTTAGCGTCGTGAGGCGTACTCGTGGAGTTCCTCGTCGACCGAGAGCGGGCTGCGCAACAGTATTCCGCCCAGCACGATGCCTGCGGAGGCCGCGATGAGGAAGCAGAACGGAGCGGTCCAGCCGCCGGTGGCGTCGTGAAGGAGACCGACGACCAGCGGACCGGCAACGGAAATCAAGGCACCATTTCCCTGCACGAAACCGCTGAGCGCAGCGGTCGTGGCCAGAGTCCGCGTCCTGGCATTGATCAACGCGAGCATCACGGGAAACAGGCCGGTGCCCGAGGCCGAAACGAGGACCCAGAGCGGAGTGAGCACGCCGGGAGCGAGCAGCAGTCCTGTGTACCCGGAAGCGAACAGGGAGGCGCCAATGTAGGCGAGCACTCCGGGATTGCGCATCCGCAACGCAATCGCGGGGACGACCAAGGCCAACGGACCGGCTGTCACGGCATAGATGGATAGCAACACCCCTGCCTCGATGCCGGAGATGCCCGCGGTGTCCATCAGGATCTCCGGCAGCCAGGCAAGCATCGCGTACCCGTTGAGCGCGGACAACCCATGCATCAGCATCAGACCCCAGGCGACCCGGGAACGCCACAGCCCCGCCCCTGCGCCGCGCCCGGCGAGGGCCGCCGGCGAACCATTCCCGGCCTTTGACGCCCTTGACCGCCCCCTGAAGGCCAACACTATCCAAGGGGGCACCGCGATCGCGGCGGCGACGCCCCACACCATCAGCGAGCCCCGCCAGCCCGCGGCATCCGCAGCCAGCGGCGCAACGGTGCCCGGAATGGCCGTGCTGACGGAAAAGAGCATGGCGTAGATGCTGGTCATCAAGGCGATCCGGTCGGGGAAGTACTTCTTCACCAGCGGCGGCAGCAGGACGTTGCCAACGCCCATGGCCAGCATCGCCACGACGCTGCCGACCAGCAGCTGCGTGAATTCCCCGGCCATCGCCCGGATCAGATGGCCCGCGCACATGCCGGCACAGGCCAGCACCATGTTGGTTTCCAGCCGGATCCAGCGGGCGAGGATCGGGCCCAGCAACCCCCCGGTGGCCAGCATCAGAGGGGGAAGCATTCCGATGACACCCAGGGCCACGTCGTCCATCGGCACGTCCACCACGATCCGGCCGACGATCGGGGACATGGCGGTGACCGCCGAACGCAGGTTCAGCGCCACCAGCACGATGCCGGCGAGGGCCAGGGCCCTGCCCGGCCACACGGGGCGCAGTTCAAGGGCATTGCGCGGGGACGTGATTCCACCACTCACTGCTGCCTCCTAGGGTTTGGGCCGATGTGTTGCCGCACGAAGCGGGAACGGGGGGGGGGGGGGGGG
>NZ_JBIXLM010000072.1:0-7142 GCF_045798545.1 Paeniglutamicibacter sp. ORCA_105
CGCGTTCTACCTGGATTACGTGAATGTGAAGGCCGATTACGTGAAGGCTTTCTGGAACATCGTGAACTGGGCCGATGTCTCGGCCCGCTTCGAGGCGGCGCGTGCCGGTGCCCCGAAGCTTGTCGTCCCCGGCAAGTAATCCGAGGACTTGGAGACGTAAGCCTCCTCACATTAATCGCCTTTATGGCGTAAGATGTAAACATCGAGTTTTGCGTGTCTTGCGGTTAATTCCGCAAGACACGCAATAACCCGGTCAGCATCCCAGCTGACGACACAACGGAGTGTCCAATTTTTTCCAAGCCACTCCGTTTCATGTGTCCCAACACCGGGGCCCTCTTTTCGCGGCAGTGGCAACACCACTCTGTTTAGGAGAAATACACGTGACTACCCGTGTTGGCATTAACGGTTTCGGACGCATTGGTCGCAACTTCCTGCGAGCTAGCTTGGCTAATGGCGCAGACATCGAAGTTGTAGCAGTCAACGACCTTGGCTCCATCAACGACCTGGCCATGCTGGTCAAGTACGACTCGATCATGGGCCGCCTGGACGAGGACGTGACCGTCGACGGCGCCTTCATCGTTGTGGGAAAGAAGCGCATCAAGGTCCTCTCGCAGAAGGATCCCGCCCACCTGGGCTGGGGCGAACTGGGAGTGGACGTCGTCATCGAGTCCACCGGCTTCTTCACGAAGGCCTCGGATGCCGAGAAGCACCTGCAGGCAGGCGCCAAGAAGGTCATCATTTCCGCCCCGGCTTCCAAGGAAGACATCACCATCGTCATGGGTGTCAACCACGAGAAGTACGAGGCCGACAAGCACCACATCATCTCGAACGCCTCCTGCACCACCAACTGCCTGGGCCCCGTGGCCAAGGTCCTCAACGACCAGTTCGGCATCGTCGACGGCCTGATGACCACCATCCACGCCTACACCGCAGACCAGCACCTGCAGGATTCCCCGCACAAGAAGGATCCGCGCCGCGCCCGCGCCGCCGCCTTGAACATGATCCCGACCTCCACCGGTGCAGCGAAGGCCATCGGCCTGGTCCTCCCGGAGCTCAAGGGCAAGCTCAACGGCTACGCCATGCGCGTCCCGGTCCCGACCGGCTCGGCCACCGACCTGACCGTCAACCTGGCCCGCGAGGCCTCCGTCGAGGAGATCAACGCGGCATTCAAGAAGGCAGCGGAAGAGGGGCCGCTCAAGGGCTTCCTGAAGTACTCCGAGGATCCGCTGGTCTCCACCGACATCGTCCACGATCCGCACTCTGCGGTCTTCGATGCCGGCCTGACTTCCGTCATCGGCACCACCGCGAAGGTCGTCGCCTGGTACGACAACGAGTGGGCCTACTCCACCCGACTTGTTGACCTCACCGTTTATGTCGGCGCGCGTCTCGGTTAGTCCCGGACTCTTCCGATAGCCTAGTCAAATGACTTCCCACACTCTCGACGAATTGATCGCCGATGGTGTCCTTGGGCGGCGCGTTCTGGTCCGCAGCGACCTGAACGTGCCGCTCGATGGCCTCACCGTCACCGACGATGGGCGTATTCGCGCCTCCATACCCGTGGTGCAGAAGCTGGCCGAGGCCGGCGCACGCGTCATTGTCATGGCTCACCTGGGTCGCCCCAAGGGCGAACCCGACCCCCAGTACTCCATCGCTCCGGCGTCCACCCGGCTCGCCGAGCTCTCCGGGCTCGATGTGCGCACGGCAACCGACGTCGTGGGCCCCTCGGCCCGCCAACTGGCCGGGGAACTGACCGACGGCGCCGTCCTGGTCCTGGAAAACGTGCGCTTCGATGCGCGCGAGACCTCCAAGGACGCCTCGGCACGCGCCGAATTCGCGGCGGAGCTCGCCGCGCTGACCGGCGAAGGCGGCGCGTACATCAACGACGCCTTCGGTGCGGTGCACCGCAAGCACGCCTCGGTCTTCGACATCGCCGCACTGCTGCCGGCGTACCAGGGCGACCTGGTGGCCACCGAGGTGAAGGTCCTCAAGACCCTCACCGAGGCTCCCAAGCGCCCCTACGTGGTCGTGCTGGGCGGGTCCAAGGTCTCGGACAAGCTTGCCGTCATCGACAACCTGCTGGGCCGCGCCGACCACCTGCTGATCGGCGGCGGCATGGCCTTCACCTTCCTCAAGGCCCAGGGCCACGAGGTCGGCGGCTCCCTGTTGGAGGAAGACCAGCTCGAGACCTGCCGCGGCTACCTCAAGCGCGCCAAGGAACTGGGCTGCGACATCGTGCTGCCCACCGACGTGGTCGTGGCCTCCAAATTCGGGGCAGATGCCGAGCACGAGGTGCTGGCCGCGGACAACATCACCGGCGGTGCCTTCGGCGCCACCGGCCTGGGCCTGGACATCGGTCCGGACTCCGGGGAGAAGTTCGCCAGCTACATCCGCAGCGCCAACACGGTGTTCTGGAACGGCCCGATGGGGGTCTTCGAGATCCCGGCGTTCGCCAACGGCACCCGTGCCGTTGCAGGTGCGCTGTCCGACTCGGAGGCATTCAGCGTCGTCGGCGGCGGCGACTCCGCCGCGGCCGTGCGCACGCTGGGTTTCCACGATGACGACTTCGGACACATTTCCACCGGCGGCGGTGCCTCCCTCGAGTACCTCGAGGGCAAGGAACTGCCCGGCCTGACTGCCTTGGAGGCGCGTAAGTGACCACATCCACGAATGGAAAATTCGACCGGAAGCCGCTGATTGCCGGCAACTGGAAGATGAACATGGACCACGTCCAAGGCATCACGCTTCTGCAGAAGCTGGCTTGGACCCTTGCCGACGCCGAGCACGACTTCGAGCGCGTCGAGGTGGCGGTCTTCCCGCCGTTCACCGACCTGCGCGGCGTGCAGACACTGACCATGGGCGACAACCTGCCGGTGCGCTACGGAGCCCAGGACCTCTCGGCGCAGGACTCCGGTGCCTACACCGGGGAAATCTCCGGGCAGTTCCTCTCCCGGCTCGGTTGCGCCTACGTGCTGGTGGGCCACAGTGAACGCCGTGCGCTGCACGGGGAGTCCAACGAGCTGCTGGCCACCAAGGTCGCCGCAGCGTACCGCCACGGGCTGGTCCCGGTATTGTGCGTGGGCGAGGGACTTCAGATCCGCCAGGCCGGCACGCACGTTGAATACACGCTGGAGCAGCTGCGCGGTTCGCTGGCCGGCATCACCGCCGAGCAGGCCGAGACCCTGGTCGTGGCCTACGAACCGGTGTGGGCGATTGGCACCGGCGAGGTGGCGGGACCGGCCGACGCGCAGGAACTCTGCGCGGCCATCCGCACCGAGCTGGCGCAGCTCTTCGGCGACGAGGTGGCCTCCAAGGCCAGGGTCCTGTACGGCGGTTCGGTGAAGGCGTCGAACGTGGCGCAGATCCTGGCCGAACGCGATGTCGACGGCGTGTTGGTCGGAGGGGCATCCTTGGACGCCGCCGAGTTTGCTAATATTGTTAGGTTCGAGCACCACCTGGTGACCGACTAATCGCCACCGAGCTGATTGAAGGGCAATTATGGACGTCATCAAGTTGGTTTTGCAGATTTTGCTGCTCATCACGAGCCTGCTGCTCACGCTGCTGATCCTGCTGCACAAGGGCCGCGGCGGCGGCATGTCAGACATGTTCGGCGGTGGCATGACCACCTCGCTGGGTTCCTCCGGCGTCGCCGAGCGCAACCTCAACCGGGTGACCATCGTCCTGGGCATCATCTGGGCCGCCGTCATCATCGGGCTGGGCCTGGTCATGCGCTTCAGCGTGGAGTCCTAGCCCCCCGGCACCCCAAGCAGCACAAAGCGCGGCCCGCCCTTCTTCGAACCGAAGAGGACGGGCCGCGCTTCTGCGTTTGCCGGCTGTTGCTAGATCAGTGCGGCAGCGGCGGCATCCATGAGCCACCAGGTGCCCTGCGTGCCGGCGACCCCCGAGGCCGGGACGCGTTCGCGTGTCACGGGAGCCTCGCCGAGGGCGACCCCTGCGGCCGGCGCCTTGTCCGCCCCCGCCACCACGAGCCACACGGCGCGGGCGGTGTTGATGGCATCAAAGGTCAGCGAGACGCGCAGCGGCGGCGGCTTGGGCGAATCGTGGACTCCGACGACCGGGAGCCCGGTGCGGGTGGCGCCCTCGTGGTCGGGGAAAAGCGACGCCACGTGCGAATCCGGGCCCATGCCCAGCATCAGCACGTCGAAGACGGGAAGCGCGCCCGCGGTGCCCTCGGTGGCGGCCTCCTCGGCCAGCATCTGCGCGTAGGCCCCGGCAGCGAGTTCGGGGGTGGCGAAGTCGTCGGCGGAGCCCATCGGGTGCACCCGGCCGCGGTCCAGCCCGTGGCCGTCGAGCACGCCCAGGAGCACCTCGGCCTGCACCGCGTTGCGGTCGGGGGAACCGGATTCGACGAAGCGCTCGTCGCCCCAGTAGATGTTCACCCGCGACCAGTCCACCGCGCCGAGGGCAGGGGAGGCGGCCACCTGTTCCAGGGACTTGATGCCCAGGGTGCCGCCGGTGAGCACGATGCTCGCCTCGCCGCGTGCGGCCTGCGCGTCGAGGATCGCGGTGATGAGCCGGGCCGCGACGGCCGCCGCGGTGGCTGGCAGGTCGGGATGGATGACGACGTGTCGCCTAGCGTTCACTGGCACGGATGCTCCTCAGGTTGGTGCGCTTCAGGCCCTCGCGCACGACCTCGCCGAATACCTCGTCCGGGTCCAGGCGACGCATTTCCTCTGCCAGGCAGTCTGCCACGGGGCGCTGCGGCAATGAAATCAGCTGGGCCTTCTGGCCCGGCTGGTACAACTCGGCCACGTCCCCCGGAGGACGGGTCAGCTCGACGTCCCCGGAGGGCAGGGAAAAGCGCACGGAGCGGACACCGGTGCCCTCGGGGGAGGAAGCGAGGGTCACCGGGATCTTCAGGCACAGCCGCAGCCAGGCCGCGAGCAGCACGGTGGAGGGGGAATCCACGGCGCCGGTGACGGTCGCCGCGGTGACCTGCGCCGGGTCCAGCTGGTCGAAGACCGAGGCCAGCTGGGCGCGCCAGAGCGTCAGCCGGGTCCAGGCCAGGTCGGTGTCGCCTGCACGGTAGGATTCGGCGAGCGAGAATAGCGCGGCGCGCGGATCCGTCTCGGCGCCGGAATCGGTGATGCGGCGGTGTGCGATCTTCCCCAGCGGGCTGCTGGCGGCGTCCTTTGGCACCCCGTGCGGCCACCAGGCCACGATCGGGGCGTCGGGCAGCAGCAGCCCGGAGACCAGGGACTCGTCCACGTGCGCGTCGGGCCCGAAGGTGTGCAGCACGATGACCTCGGCGGCGCCGGCGTCCCCGCCCAGGCGGATCTGGGCGTCCAGCCGGGTCCTGCCGTCGGCAGCGCCCTGGACCACCACCACGATGCGGCAGGGGTGTTCGCGGCTGGCCAGGGAGGCAGCTGCAATGGCGTCTTCCTCGTACCCGGCACTGGTGATCACCAACAGGGTCAGCACGCGGGAGAGCGCCGAGGATCCGCCGGCCCGGCGCATGGTGACCAGTTCCTTGGAGATCTTCGAGGTCGTGGTGTCTTGCATCTCGACAATCATGGGCGGCGCCATGTCCTTCCGTCGCGGGCCATCAATTCGTCGGCCGAGGCCGGGCCCCAGGAGCCGGGGGCGTAGGGTTCGGGTTGTTCGGGCAGCGACGCCCAGTGCTCCTCGAACGGGTCAAGGATGCGCCAGGACTGCTCGACCTCCTCGTGGCGGGGGAACAGCGGCGGCTCGCCCAGCAGCACGTCGAGGATCAGCCGCTCGTAGGCCTCCGGGGAAGACTCGGTGAACGCGTGCCCGTAGCCGAAGTCCATGGTCACGTCGCGCACCTCCATCGAGGTGCCGGGGACCTTGGAGCCAAAGCGGATGGTCACGCCCTCGTCGGGCTGGACCCGGATGACGATGGCGTTCTGCCCGAACACGTCGTCCTTGTGGTCGGTGAAGAGCAGGTTCGGGGCCCGCTTGAACGCCACGGCGATCTCGGTGACCCGGCGGCCCAGGCGCTTGCCGGCGCGCAGGTAGAACGGCACCCCTGCCCAACGGCGGGTGTTGATCTCCAACTTGATGGCCGCGTAGGTCTCGGTCTTGGAAGCGGGGTTGAAGCCCTCCTCGTCCAGGAAGCCGGTGACCTTCTCCCCGCCCTGCCAGCCGGAGGTGTACTGGCCGCGGGCACTTGCCTGCGCAAGGTCTTCGGGCAGCCGCACGGCGGCCAGGATCTTTTCCTTTTCGCTGCGCAGGTGTTCGGCGTCGAAGGAGATCGGTTCCTCCATGGCCGTCAGCGCCAGCAGCTGCAGCAGGTGGTTCTGGATGACGTCGCGGGCCGCGCCCACCCCGTCGTAGTAGCCCGCGCGCCCGCCGATGCCGATGTCCTCGGCCATGGTGATCTGCACGTGGTCGACGTGGTTGGCGTTCCACAGCGGCTCGAAGAGCTGGTTGGCGAAGCGCATGGCCAGCAGATTCTGCACCGTCTCCTTGCCCAGGTAGTGGTCGATGCGGAAGACAGCATCGGGCGGGAAGACCGACTCGACGATTTCGTTCAGCTCGCGGGCGCTGGCCAGGTCGTGGCCGAAGGGCTTTTCGATGACCACCCGTGACCAGCCGGCGTCGGCGGAGTCGTCGTTGGCCAGCCCGTGCCGCGAGAGCTGCTCGCAGACGGTCTCGAAGGAATTCGGCGGGATCGAGAGGTAGAAGGCGTGGTTCTTGCCGGTGCTGCGGCTCTTTGCCAGGTCGTCGAGGGTCTCGCGCAGGGCGATGAACGCTTCGTCGTCGTCGAACCCGCCGGTGATGAACCTGAAGCCGCTGGCCAGCTGCTCCCACACGGTCTCGTTGAAGGGGGTGCGTGCGTGGTCCTTGACCCAGGTCTTGGCCTCGGCGGCGAACTCGTCGGCGCTCCAGGGGCGGCGCCCAAAGCCGACGACGGCGAAGTTCGGCGGCAGCAGGCCGCGGTTGGCCAGGTCGTAGACGGCGGGCATGAGCTTCTTGCGGGCCAGGTCGCCGGTGATGCCGAAGAACACCAGGGCGGAGGGCCCGGCGATGCGGTCAAGCCGCCGGTCCCGGCGGTCACGCAGGGGATTGTGGTGGTTGCGCGCGGGGCGCCGAGCGGACTCAAGCATCAAGATCGGGACCTTCGGATGTTGGGAGGGGGGGAACTTAAACGGGGGGGGTCG
>NZ_JBIXLM010000073.1:0-6967 GCF_045798545.1 Paeniglutamicibacter sp. ORCA_105
ACCCAAATTCACGTAGGCGGCGATCGTGGCCGTGGCCACGACCTGCAGGATCGCCCCGCGCATCCCGCCCAGGATCAGCGGCAGCGCCAGGGGAAGTTCGACCTGCAGGATGATCCGCGAGTCCTTCATGCCGATGGCCCGCGCTGCATCCACCACCGAGGGCTCGACGTTGGCCACCCCCGCGTATACCCCTGCCAGGATCGGCGGGATCGCGATCAACACCAGGGCTGCCAGCGGCGGCAGCAATCCGATGCCCATCAGGAGCACCAGCAGCGTCATGATGCCCAGCGAGGGCAGCGCCCGCAGCACGTTGGAGGCCGACACCAGGAACACCGTCCCGGTTCCCGTGTGTCCAATGAACAGGCCGACAGGGAAAGCGATGACTGCTGCGGCCAGGACCGCGAGAAGGGAATACCAGAGGTGTTCGCCCAGTCGGGCGAGGATTCCCGCGTCCCCGGACCAGTTCGCGGCGTCGGCGAAGTAGGAGAGCATCTCGTTGATCATTTGCCCGCCTCCCGGGCCGCGGGATCCGCAGCCGCCGGGACGACCGGTTTTTCGCGCCCGTTGGCAGGCCGACGCCTGCTCGTGGAATCTGACGGGGCTGCACCGCTGTGCAGCCAGGGGGTCAGCAACCGGGCTGCGCCGGCGATGAGGCGGTCAAGGACCAGCGCGAGCGCGAGGATCACGATGATGCCGGCCAGGATCTGGTCGGGGTAGTTGCGCTGGTATCCGGCCACGAACAGCTGGCCCAGCCCGCCGACGCCGATCACGGCGCCCACGGACACCAGCGACACGTTTGTCACCGCCGCGACCCGCGTGCCGGCGGCCAGCGGTGCCACGGCCAACGGCAGGTCCACGAACACCCTGCGCCGGGCGCGGGAGTAGCCCAGCGCCTCGGCCGCGTTCAGGACCTCCGGGGCCACCGCGTCCAAGGCGTCGAACACCGTGCGCACCAACAAGGAGGCCGAGTACAGGCTCAGTGCGATGACCACGTTCAGCGGGTCAAGGATCTGGGTGCCGATGATCGAGGGGATCACCACGAACAGGGCCAGCGAGGGGATGGTGAAGATCGCGCTGGCCACCGCGGTGATCGCGGCCCGGGCGCGCGGCTTGTTTCCGAAGACCAGCCCGAGGGCCAGTGCAACGACCACGCCCACCATGGTGGGGACAATGCTCAGGTACAAGTGTTCGAGCGTGAGTGCCCAAGCCTGCCCGGTATTGTCCAGCAGCCACCTCATGCCGGGTTCCGCACGCCGTGGCGCAGGTAGGGTGCCAGGTCATCGATGGTCACACAGGCGGTCGGCACCGAGTCGCCGTTCAGCAACAGTGCCGCCGAGACCGGGGAGGCCAGCACCGCATCAAGTGCCGAGCGCACCGTGTCCCCGCGTCGGACCGCGCCGCCGGCAGCAAACTCCGCCCCCGTGGGATCGATCCACACCGCCCTGCCCTTCGCGGTGTCCAGCCGTAGCTTCCATCCCGGTGCGAGCGTCCCCAGATCGATCAGGTTGTCGGCGCCGGGAGCAGGAAGCGCGGTGGCCTGCACGTCCTGGAGCGTGGCGAAGGACAGCTGGCGGAAGCCACGGTCCTTGGAGACCATTGAGGCGACAAAGTCGGTGGCCGGCCGCGTGAGGATCTGAAGCGGCGGAGCATATTGGTGAAGAACCCCGCCGGGGGCCAGCACCGCGATCCGGTCGCCCAGGGTGAGTGCCTCGTCGATGTCGTGGGTGACCATCACGATGGTTTTCTTGATCTCCGCCTGGAGGTGCCGGACCTCCTGCTGCAATTCAAGGCGCACGATCGGGTCCACCGCGCTGAAGGGCTCGTCCATGAGCAGGATCGGCGGATCGGCGGCCAGGGCACGGGCCACGCCTACGCGTTGCTGCTGCCCGCCGGATAGTTGTGCGGGGTAGCGGTTGGCCATCGAGGCGTCCAGCCCCACCCGTTCCATCGCCTCGTACGCCTTGGTGCGGGCCTGGGCCTTGGAGAGTCCCAGCAGGCGCTGGACGGTTGCCACATTGTCCACCACGGTGCGGTGCGGAAACAGGCCTGCATTCTGCAGCACGTAGCCGATGCCCAGGCGCAACGTGACGGCCCGGATGTCCGCAACGTCCTGGTCGTCGATGCGGATTCGGCCGCTGCTGGGGGTGACCATGCGGTTGATCATGCGCATCGAGGTGGTCTTGCCGCAGCCGCTGGGCCCGACCAGGACCGTAAACGAACCGGTGGGAATTTCCAGGTCCAGGTCGGTCACGGCCTGGGTGCCGCCGGGATAAGACTTGGACACTGATTCGAAGGTAATCATCGCTGGTTCTCGGGTCCTATCGGTGGCGGTGCGGCGCGAAAAGCGGTCAAAAATGGGTTGCTCCCACCGGCGGGAGAGAGCAATCACCCCCGAGTCGAACAAGTGTTCTAATCTTGTCGATTCGGGGGCGAGGACAGGAGCTAGTTGCCCAGCAGTCCTTGGTCCGTTAGCCAGGTTATGGCCGCCTGCTTTGGTTCCACCTTGGCGCTGCCGGAGACCTGTTCGTTGAGCTTGATCAGCTCCTCGGTGCTCAACTTCGCCGAAATTGCATCAAGGGTCTGCACCGCCGTCTCATCGAGCTTGTCCGCGGCGGCCACCGGAACGACCTGCTGCGCGGGGAAGTTGTTCTTGGGATCTTCCAGCACGACCAGGTCGTTGGCCGGGATCGCCGTGCTCGTGGTGAAGATGTTCGCGGCGGTGACCTTGCCGTCGAGCAACGCCTTCACGGTTGCAGGACCGCCGCCATCGGAAATCGGCTCGAACTTGGAAGGCACGAATCCGTAGTTCTTCTCCAGCCCCGGCAGGCCCACGGGACGCTTGTTGAACTCGGGCGGACCGGCCATGACCACCTCGTCGTTGTGTGCCGCAAGGTCCTCGATGGTCGTGAGGGACCACTTGTCGGCGGTGGCACGGGTGACCACCACCGCGTCCTTGTCCTCCGCCGCGGCCGGGGTGAGCATGGTCAGGTTCTTGGCCTCCAGAACCGCAGGAAGGGCCGAAAGGATCGATGCAGGTGAGCTGACATCGGCATCTTCGTCCAGGGCCAGCAGCAGGTTGCCGGTGTAGTCGGGGATCAGGTCGATGGAGCCGTCCTCCAGCGCCGGGATGTAGGCCTCGCGGGTGCCGATGCGGAACTTGGTCTCAACCGTGTACCCCTTGTCCTTCAATGCCTCTGCGTAGAGGTTGCCGATGATCTCGGATTCGGTGAAATCCGCGGAGGACACGGTCAGCGTTTGGCCTGTGGCGCCCGATTCATCCGGCGCAGGAGCCGCCGTGGGATTGGAGCAGCCGCTGAGAACCAACGAACCGGCCACCACAGACAGGGCGGCGATAAAAGGAAGCTTCATGCGTTTCATGTGTCAGGCCTAGTTCCGTTTCAGTTGTATCTACCGGCAGGTCCGCCCCGGATGCACGTGACCGTCGGTAGGCGGGCTGAACCTATCGTTACCTATTTGGCATCCGACTAGCAACATCCCGACACGTCCCACACACGATATTGTCGAATCGGCACCGGGCCTGGGCCGCCCGCAGAGTGCTTCCACGAGGTCCCTGCCGACTTGCCCACACAGCATTGCACCCGGCTCGAGGCCCCCTGCCTGGTTCCCCAGATCGCGCTTGGACGCCTCCAGGGCTCCTTGGGTGGGAGGCACGATGAAGGCAGCACCACAGACGCTCCCGCCCGGCACCCACGCACCCTCCCGTGCGCGATACCGGGGATCAAGTGCAAACCCCGCCCGGGAGCATCCAACGAGCCGGAAGCCACGCAGACATGAGCAATGCAGACCCGGAGGTCTTGGCACGCGCCGGCCTCACCCACATCATCGAACCCAACGACCAGACTGGATCGGCACTCGTGCAGGTCAGCGGAGCGGTGGAAGCGTACCGCATCATCCGCGACCACACCGGCCCGGCCCCGGCCCACGAACAGCAACAGGTCGCCGAACTGCTCGACGCACACGGAGCCAGCCGCGCGAGCCTGCGCCTGGATGCCGGACTCGAACGCTGGCGCCCCCGCGCCGCGCTCGCGGACCCCCAGTCAGACCTCAAGCTCATGTCCACGCTCGGGGGAGGGATCATCCACCCGGGAGACGGGAACTGGCCCCAGGGGTTCGAGGCCCTCGGCCTGGCCGCACCACTCGCCCTCTGGTACCGCGGCATCGGCAACCTCGCCATCCTGCGTGATCCCGCCCGGCTCGCCGCGATCGTCGGATCCCGCGACGCCACCGAATACGGACGCACCGTCACCGCGGAACTGGTCCACGGGCTACGGGCACGCGGGATCTGCATCGTGTCCGGGGGAGCGTATGGCATCGATGCACAGGCCCACCAGGCGGCGCTCGCCGAAGATCCACCCGCCCGCACCCGCCCGGGCGAACCCCCGCTACCTGCCACGATTGCTGTCATGGCAGGGGGATTGAACCGCTTCTACCCGGTCGGCAACGACGACTTGCTCAGGGCCGTCCATCGCCAGGGACTGCTCATCGCCGAGGTCGCCCCCGGTGCCACGCCAACGCGATGGCGGTTCCTCCAGCGCAACAGGTTGATAGCCGCCCTTTGTGCTGCAACCGTAGTCGCCGAGGCACGCTGGCGCTCCGGGGCACTGAGCACTGCACGCCACGCGGCGGAAATGGGCCGAGAAGTAGGCGCGATCCCGGGGTCCGTCTTCTCCGCCAACTCCGCAGGCTGCCACCGACTCATCAGGGAGGGCGCGGCCATCCTCGTCACGGATGCCGCCGAGGCACTCGAACTCCTCAAACTCCCCGATCCCGCTCCCGCGGACGTCCCAGCCCAACGGGCCGGCAACGACAGGGAAGAACCACGGGACTACGACGGACTGGCGATTCAGGATCTGCTGCTCCTTGACGCCCTGCCCATACGGTCCCCGCGCACCGCCGACCAGCTGGCGGCGCTCGCCGGACTCGGAATGGGAGCCATCCTCGGCGGACTCTCGCGCCTGTCCACGCGCGGACTGGCCGAACGCTCCGGCACCGGATGGATACGCCGCTTCCCCAACGGCAGGGAACCGCAACGCGGAGCACCGGAACCGCACTGAGACATGCCGGAAGCGCATCCACCGGCGTGGCACCGTTGTCCCAACACGGGGTACGGGAGACAGTAGAGACGTGCCAGAGCCAATCGAACAAACCAACGAAGCCACACGGCTGCCCGCCGAGCTCCAAAGAGCCCACGACGGCTTCCTGCGATACATGGCCCTTGAGCGCGAACGCAGTGAACACACCTTGCGCGCCTACGGCAGCGACATCGGCAATCTCTACGCCTACGCCATCCCGCGCGGCGCCACGACCCTGGCAGGCCTGGACCTCACCCTCCTACGCGCCTGGCTCATGGCCCTGCAGGAATCAGGACTCGCCCGAGCCACCCTGGCCCGTCGCTCCGCCACCATCCGCAGCTTCCTCACCTGGGCAGTGCGCGAAAACCTCATCGCCACCAATCCCGCCATCCGGCTGAAATCGCCCAAGCGCGAACAACGTCTCCCGCACATCCTGCAGAACAACCAGATCGAACGCATCTTCAAGCCCATTCCCGAGCCTCAGGGCACACCAGGGGCCAACGCCCCTGAGCCCACCCGCGAACAGCTCGCGCTCGCCGACCGCGACAAACTCATCCTGGAGTTGCTCTACGCCACCGCCATCCGCGTGGGGGAGCTGGTGTCATTGGACATCAACGATGTCGACCTGGACCGACGCACCCTACGGGTGATCGGAAAGGGCAACAAGGAACGCACCGTGCCCTTCGGGCAGCCTGCCATGAACGCCGTTGACGACTGGCTGCGGCGTGCCCGACCGGTCCTCCGGACGGACGACTCCGGTCGCGCCTTGCTGCTGGGCCGCCGAGGCAAGCGGCTGGATGCCCGACAGGCGCGCCAGGTGGTTTCCAACGCGCTGGCGGCACTGGGGGACACCGCTGCCCGCGGTCCCCACTCACTTCGCCACAGTGCGGCAACGCACCTCTTGGACCGCGGGGCGGACCTGCGCGCGGTCCAGGAGATCCTGGGACATTCCTCGCTGGCCACCACGCAGCTTTACACCCACGTTTCCATCGAACGGCTCAAGGAGAGCTATCAAAGGGCCCATCCGCGCGCATAATCCGAAGTCATGGTCGGAAGCCGCTGGCCGAACGCCGTATAATCGTGCACAATACTAATCAGGACTTGTTTGACTTCGGATCAGGGTTGTTGACGTTGGGGAAGACGTTCCAACAGCACATCGGAGGAAAGCATGTCTGACGCACTGACCAGGGGCGTACTTTTCGTACACTCGGCCCCTTCAGCGCTGTGCCCGCACATCGAGTGGGCGATCGGTTCCGTTGTCGACCAGCGGACCGATCTGCACTGGACCGAGCAGAGCGCCGCCCCGGGCATGTCCCGGGCGGAAGTCAACTGGACCGGCAAGCCCGGTACCGGTGCTCTTTTGGCGTCCGCACTTCGCGGCTGGGCACACCTGCGCTACGAGGTCACCGAGGAAGCAAGTCCCGGTGTCGATTCGAGCCGTTGGTCCCATACCCCGGATCTGGGGATCTTCCACGCCACCACTGATGCCGCCGGCAACATCATGGTCAGCGAGGAACGCATCCGCTGGGCTTATGAAAAGGGCGCCGGCGATCCCGCGATTGTCTACCAAGAACTCTCGATTGCCCTCGGCGAGGCCTGGGACGAGGAGCTAGAGCCCTTCCGCTACGCAGCAGAGGGTGCGCCCGTCCGTTGGCTGCACCAAGTCATCTGACCACCCTGTTCTATCACGCTACCGCCAACGTAGTCATCGACCACTCCTCCTGGTCGATGAACCAACCGGTGTAATCCTCTACCTGCCGACAAATCGACCCGTAGTGGTCTCACCCGATGAGGTGGCGGCTGCAAGGTTCGCCTGCAGGCTTATATGCAAAGAGCGGTTGGGGGGGGGGGGGGGGGGGGCGGAGGGGGGGCGG
>NZ_JBIXLM010000074.1:0-6577 GCF_045798545.1 Paeniglutamicibacter sp. ORCA_105
GGGCTGGGCCGCTACATCTTCGACGGGCTGGCCCTCTTCGACTACGGCGAGGTGCTGGTCGGTGCCGTGCTGGTCACCGGCCTCGCACTGGTGCTCGACGGATTGCTGGCCCTGCTGGCCCGGGCGCTCTCCCCGGCTCGGCGGGCCATCGCACGGTAGCTCCATGTATTGCCGGCATGCGCCCTCCGCGCCGCCGTCCCGGTGAGGGCGCCATTCGGCCCCGTACCGACGGCGAGTTGCGTGAAGTTAACGATCAACGCTTGGATTTGGATGTCCAAGGCGTCCGTGGTGCGCAACCGACCCTCACATACGATCGCAATCGGACCACGTTGCCGCTGCATAGCACAGGAATGCGAGCGTAAGAGCTCGTCGGCCGTGACCTTCAAGCTCGCCATGATTTTCCTCTAATGGATCCTGGCAGGTCTGGTATCTGTTGATCGGCTAGATGTTGAACTGTCGTGGTGTGACCCATCATTTCCCTGACCATTGGGTTCACAAGGTGTCGTTCTTTCGGCATGTCCGCCACGACGGATCGGCATCGGCCTAGCCTGTTGCCGTGCCGCATTAGAGGATCGCCTGACCAGAACCCTGCTCCAGACCGATGCCTCCAGAACGGTTATCGAAGCATTGGAATGGAGGATCACCGGCATGATTATCGTTGAAGGAAAGTACGCCTACGTCGTCGGTGTCGACACCCACGCACGGACCCACACCTACGCCATCATTAACACCGCAACCGGCGCCCGCACTGGTTGCGAGGCATTCCCCGTCACCGCCGCGGGCAAGAAGCGCGCGTTGGCATGGACCGGTCGCAACACCGTCGGGCCGGTACTCCTGGCAATGGGAGGCGCGGCATCCCATGGGGCGTCGCTGACCCGCACCCTAGGGCGGGCCGACATCACCGGAGTCGAGGTGAAGCCACGTCGAAAGCAAGCACTTGCCGGGGTCGGCAAGACCGATGCAACCGCGGCAGCCACGGGCGTCCTGGGCATCCTGGGCATGGGCTTGGAGCGGCATGGGCTTAACACTTGCTGCAGCCTCGCTCCGACGGTTTGAGGGACACGATCAACATACTGCTGGCCAGCAGGTGACCGAGATCGGCAGTTGGCGTGCCCGCGCCACCGATGGCATTGAGCAGCAGGTTGCCCGCGAGGAAGCGATCCATCTGGCAAAGAGCGTTGCCGCAGCCGAGACCCGTCCGAGGCAGAGCAAGGCGCAGCTCGCAGACCTCAGCGAACAACTGGCGCCGGGGCTGCAGGCCCAACCAGGGTGGGGGCCGGTGACCACCGGAATCATCCTCACTGACCGCCCCGGATTGAGGTTGAATGACTACTAAGCAGATGACGCCAGCATCGACGCCGGCGAGTAGCCCGCGACTAGGGCGCGCTCTGTTCTATATCCACCAACAAACCAGACTCATCACCCAACCCATTATCAGAGCTAAGCTGGGCCAACTCATCTCAGCTGGCGACGCGATGGGGTACGCCGTCACGCTCAAAGACCACAAAATCCTCACGGGTTCCATGGCTATCGAATTCGCCGCACAGGCAGGTATCGGGCAACAAAGGCTAATGACGGAGATTCTGCCCAAGCTGGAGGAAGCCGACCTAATTGCCTACACGCTGGACCTAGCCACTGCCAGCTTGAAAACGATCGAGGAATTCGTCGGGCTTTCTGGCCGCATAATCGACCAGGCGATGAAGGTCACCGAGAAGTATGGACCGACCGACGTCGAATTCGCGGTCTTACACTGCACTGAGCTCGCGAGTTGGGCACCGCTGACTATGGATCAGCACGCGGAACAGCTCCACAATCGAGGGTTCAACGACACCGTGATCGAGGAGGCAATGAAGTTAACTCTGGCTGCCGCAGTAAACCAGCGTGTGAGATCCTCCGAGCTGGGTGAGTACGTAATCTACAACCCGAACGTATGGTCAGCCCACCATATGTCGATCGCTGCGTTCCTTAAGGGCCTGCCACCAGCCGAGCGCGATTCCCTTCTCGGACTGTGCGAACAGGCCGCAAACAGCCCCGGACTGGTACTTAACTCGTATGGGAGCTTCCAGCCCGGAATGTTGTCTTCTGCCCGAAAGGTCGGGCTAGTCCAGGCGGCCACGGTGAAGAGCAGCGTTGCCAGCGGCCAGCAAACGTATGTGTTTTCACCGATGCTTGAGTCAGAGGACGACAAGCTCCAGACCACCGAGGTCCTACACCATCGGAAAATGTTCGTGGCCCACATCCTCTACGGACATGAGAAGGCAATCGCGGGCCGCGGACGCATTCTTGACCCTCGTGTACTCGTCCGGACGCTACTACGCAAGGGCAGCGTCGGGCCAGCCTCGAACATTGCTTCGGACTACCACATGCTCGAGGCCAACGGCGTCGTCGCGGTTCGACCCTCCGACGAGGATCCGGGTCGCGCCTATCTTGATTTAGTGAAGAAGGAAATTGTCGAAGGCGGTCTCGGCTGGATTGAGTCTTCATATGGAAATGGAACCGGAACCGGCGCTGACCTTAGCACGCTCAACCCACCGTCTATCTGGACATCGCCGGAGGCGGACCGAAAGAATCTTCCAGATACTGGCGCGGCGATGGAGATTGCTGAATCCACAATCCTGAGACTCCGGGAAGCGCGGAAGGAGGCAGCGAGTGCAGCACGATATGACACCCCCTGAGTCCGACGATAACGAACCTCTCTTCAAAGACATCGCGTCGGCCGAGGCGAAGGCTGCGACACGTGGTGGGCCAACTCGGCCGCCCCGCGGGACGGCCAAGGCCAGCACGTCTGCGACCAAGACGATCGAGTCTACCCAACACATCCTCAGCCCAGGTGACGAACTCGAGATCCGGCTCGCGCGAATGCAGTTTTTCAAGGGAGCGTACACACGACGCGGCATCAACCTTGAACGGCATTTTTATCCCGAACCTCTCTTGGTCACCGACCTCGATTTGCTGTCCTTTGATATAACCGCCCGTCTGACCTTGTCCAAGACCATAGGGGAGGCTAAGAGCGGCACCGGGAAGAGTGCCCCCAAGCCCCTAGACCGCGCCATATGGATTGCGGGGCTGAAGCAACTTGTCGGCGCCGATGGCGGCATCGTTATCACAGCGCTTCGCCCGTCAGCACGCGTTCGCGACACTGTACGCAGTCTCGGCGTGACCGCTATGAGTCTCGACGATCTCGACCGGTGGGAGAAAACCCATCTGGCCAAAGACTTTGAAGATGTGGGTTCCCAGGGACCTAGTGCTTTCATGGCCGACATGCTGGCCCGCAAAGCCGTGAAAGGGGAACCAAAGCTCGAGCGCATTTACTGGTTCTTCCGGTCAGAAGTCTGGTTCCTCGACGCCTGGCAAGCTACCAAGCGTCTCATTGGTGCCCTCGGAGAACTACGCGGCTATTGGACCCCCGGCATCGACGATGATCAGGCCGCAGCCCTGCGCTGGCTTTACGCCGAAGCAGTCTCCATCCTGACACTCCAGCTCGTCGTACTCGTCGGCCGCTACCAAGCCTCCGACCAGCGCGACTGGCTTGCGGTCGCTTCCGATCATCTGGCCGAAGGCGCCATCCCCACTAACAATCAGCGCGCAATGGCCACCGCCTTCGACAACTATCTGGCCCGTATACTTGGCGAACTCAGGGCGCCAGCTACCATGAGCGTGGAAACGATGGGGGCATTCAACCCGACTCCACCTGAATGGGCTGAGGGCCTCATCGAACTAATCGCTCGATTGGAAGCTCATGACGGACTGACCGAGCTACCTCGGCATACAGACCTAGTGGTCTCGGAGCGTCTCGTTCGTCGCCGCAGTGAAAAAATTGAGGCCCTCGAAGCGGTGAGCAGGCGTGACCCCGAAGAGTTTGCTCGTATGCGCCGTCAGATCGCAGCATTCCTCCGCGGTGCCGTCGACATTCCTGAAGAAGTCAACAAGGCTATAAGCTCCTGACCTGATCAGCCACGGTCGATCGGCGCGAGGTACCACATGTTGGCAACCTGTAGGGCCTGAAGCGACTCGCTTTGGCTATCCTCAAGCCGTCTTGAACGGTGTGAAGATCATTTGATGGAACAATGCGGTGTGCCCGCCCAGTGTACGCAACACTGGGCGGGCACACTGTGCAGGGAAGAACTACGTTGCTCCAACGGATGTAAATCGCTGACGGTTCGGCCCGACTGCGCAACAGCCTCTGAAGGGACGGCCCGATCTAGGTATGGCAGAGACTAGGATTGCTTGGTGACTACTATCAATCAGTTCATGTGGGGATTCCAGCAAGTTTTTCGGTCGGGTCTCGAGCGCACCGCTCAGCAGGTATTCGCCAAGGTGGGGTTTGGAGTTGGACCTCGAGCGTACCTAGTCGGATTCGCCGTCCGCGACGACCTACCACATAGTGTCTGTTTTGAGCCGCAGTCTGAAGAACTTGCTCTTCTCGACTTAGTGCAGATACTTACTCGCTCAGATGAAATCTTCGAGAACGATCCAGAAAGCCGCATCTTCCATAGCCACGCACCGTTGCACGACCGCAGGCAGCGTCATTTACGCGATGCCAGTCGAGCCCGGGCGCTGCATGAAGCTCTCGAGTCATCGGTGCCGGGTCAAGGCCGAACGTTCCGTGTTGGTTCATCCGCTGTCATTGAGGGAAGCTACGCTGTACATCCAGTTCTTGCCTTCCCATCCGCAAGATGGAAGGCAAAGCCGACCCTTTCAAGCAAGATTCGGGACCGAATTCCCCTATTGCCGTCGTTCCAGGATTCCCTAGCCGCTCAGCTCTTAGCCAAAGCAACAACTGTGATGCGAACACAGGAGGCACCAGAGGGTTTCGGCCTCCTTAGTGGCGGTCCGACTGTTGACGAGATTATCCGAGAGGCAGCTCAATCATTTACCCGATCGATTGCGGTTTTAGCGGGCTATCCCTACGGCTCCGAACTCCACTCTGCATTAGACGCCGTCGCAGCCCAGCCGTACGAAGGCCGGTCTTCGATCGGTCGCGTGCTGCTAGCACGCTCTAACCACCCCGAGGTCGATACCACGCTCTCCTTTGTTGAACCAATCCCGATCGGAAGTACTAGACGGTTTCGCAAGGCTTTGGAAATGACCGACGACACACTCAGCCTAATCTGTGACGGAGCTCAGCTGACGGGCCTCGGGATACTCCGCAATGTCGCTGATGTCTCTGTCAGCAAAGCCGAGCATACCCCCCGAGACAAGTTCGACGAGTTTGATAGCAGGGAAACCCATTTCTCGTTCGAAGTCATGGGACGAGGTGAATGGCAATTGACCCATCGCGGCACGCACATGCTGCGCGTGATCAACTCCAAGGCAGAATTTCCGGATCCACCTTTGTCCCGGGAACGTTTCCAAGACGTGGCACGCCGCCTGTTCCCTGACACCACGAAGACGGATTTAGATGCTCTATGGGAACTAGCGAGTGCAGCCGCCGAGGCTGAGCACGGAACTATATTGGTGATCCACCGTGACGCTGCAGCAGAGTCCGTGCGACTCGCCCCACAAGCCCAGCAAGTCACTCCGACTGTCCTTTCAGCAGCCGTACTGAGCGCCGTGACATCGATCGACGGTGCAGTGCTGGTCGATCCGTCGGCGAGATGTCACGGAGTTGGTGTAATCCTCGATGGAGTTGCGACCGGAGAAGGCGACCCCGGTCGAGGTGCTCGCTTTAACTCGGCACTCCGATACCACCGATCCGTCGGCAATGACGCACTCATCGTCATCGTCAGTGAAGACGGGATGATCAATCTCGTGCCACTCCTGAACCGACGTGTTCGCGTCGAAGAGGTCGAGCGACCCGTGGCTGCTATCGAAGATGCAGCCTCTGTTCTCGACGCTGAAGCATTTCACCGAGCCTGGGACCACCTCGAAGCACTGTCCTTCTACTTGACCGGCGAGCAGTGTGACCGAATTAACGCAGCACGTGAATTGCTCGAGGAAGCACGTGCGCGTGGGCATCACGACCCGGAGCCGGGCCTTGGATTCATCACTGATGTCACTTGGATTCGCTTCAAGCCGGCTCCCGGAATGAATGACTCGTATTTCATCGACAATTCCTGAACCGAGTTCATCAGGTGAGCGAGGAAGTCGTCATCCCTCCGCTCACGCAACCAGCATCTAGCTGGGCGGCTTGACGCTTGTCTATCCAGCGGTAGTTTCCGCGGGCCTCACGGCTAGGGGAACAACCGTCCTAACCCAGCCACCACTCGCTGGTGTAATCGTAATCTGGCGTCCCTCAGCAGGGCGCGAAAAGTGCACCCAACTGTGTGGGGCCTGCTACAGACTGAGCTTTCTGTGTCAGCCGTGTCGGATAGGCCCAATTCCGACGTCCCAATTACTCCGGCGATCTGCCTACGCGGCGCGGCCGGGCCACAGGCGATCAGGTTCTCCTTGCGCCGCACACATTCTGCTGACCAGGGCGCTCTCCCCTGCCGGTCGGTCAATCGCCCGATAAGTTGGCATTCCTCGGCGAACGAGGCTATCCCACGTCGCCCTTGCCGTGCTGGCGCAGCTGGATGGCCACATCGACGTCGTCCGACGTGGGGCAGGCGTGGGAGTTCAGGTCGGCGATTGACCA
>NZ_JBIXLM010000075.1:0-6320 GCF_045798545.1 Paeniglutamicibacter sp. ORCA_105
GCCGAAGGAGAACGGCCCATAGCTGCTCTCGCCGACCAAAGCCGGCAGGTTCAGCAGGATGATGGCGAAGAAGGCCAGAAGTCCTGCCAGCCCCAGCGCGGGGGCGACGCCGGGGGGGCCCCCCCCCCCCCCCCCCGGGCCCGGCCCCACACCTTGATGCCCCGGACAGATCCCTTCGCCTTACGGCGCGGGGGTCTCTGAGGTCGGGGCCTCGGGAGCGGGAGCATCGGTCGCGGGTGCATCCGTCGGTGCCGCGGCACCTGTCAGCGCATCCTGTGCCTCGGTTGCGCGCTCGAGCGCATCCTGCAGCTTGGCCTGCTCCTCGCCGTACTTGGCGAAGTCGCCCTCGGCAAGCGCGGCCTGGCCGGCGGTGATGGCAGCGTTGGCGGCCTGCAGTGCCGCGCTGAGCTGCTGCTCGGCGGTCTGGGTCTCCGGAGGCGTTCCGGGTTCCTCGCCGTTGCCTTCACCTTCACCGTTTTCGCTGGTGACGGCGCCCGAGGTTCCCTCGAACACCTGGTCAAGTGCCTCGCCAAGGGTGTCCGCGAATCCGACCCTGTCGCCGAAGGCAACCAGCACCTTGCGCAATGTCGGGTAGGACGTCTGCCCGGAGGACTGCACGTAGACCGGCTGGACGTAAAGGATGCCGCCGCCAACCGGCAGCGAGAGCAGGTTGCCGTTCTTGACTTCCGAGGCTCCCTGGCGCAGCAGGTTGAGCGCCTGCGACACGGTGGCGTTGGAGTCGAAGTTCTGCTGTGCCTGGCCGGGGCCGGGCACGGAGAGCTCGCGCGGGATGGCAAGCAACCGGAGCTTGCCGTAGCCCTCGGCCTTCACTCCTGCCTCGGTGCCGGCATCGGCCTCCGCGGACAGGAAGCCGAAGAGCACGTTGCGCTGCTGTCCCCCGGCCGCGGTCTGCGGGATGAAGGTCGAAGTCAGCGAGAAGGCTTCCTTGTCCTGGCCCGGCATCCGCAGCGACAGGTAGTACGGGGGCTGCTTGATGCTGGCGTTGGACTGCGTCGGGTCGGAAGGGACCGACCAGGCGTCGTTGGCGTCGTAGAAGCCCCCGGGATCAGTCACGTGGTAGGTGGCGAGCAGTTCGCGCTGCACCTTGAACAGGTCCTCGGGGTAGCGCACGTGGCTCATCAGCTCGGCGGACATGTCCTTGTAGGACTTGATGTTCGTCGGGAAGACCTTCTGCCATGCCTGCAGCAGCGGCTCCTCCGGCTCCCAGGCGTACAGCGTGACCGAGCCGTCGTAGGCGTCGACGGTGGCCTTGACCGAGTTGCGGATGTAGTTGATCTGCCCGGTCTGGGACACCGCACGGGTGCCGCCGGTCAGCGAGTCGGTGACCGCCGAATCCAGTGCCTGCTGCTTGGAGTACGGGTAGTTCTTCGAGGTGGTGTAGGCATCGACGATCCACTGCACACGCCCGTCGACGATCGCCGGGTAGGCGTTGGAGTCCACGGTCAGGTACGGGGCGACCTTTTCCACGCGCTGCTTCGGGTTGCGGTCATAGAGGATCTGCGAGTCCGAGTTGATCGCATCGGAGAGCAACAGGTCGGTCGAGGCGAACTTCAGCGAGTAGACCAGGCGGTTGAAGAAGTTTCCGACCGCGGGTCCGCCGTCGCCGTCGAAGGTGTTGCGGGTGTCCTGGCTGCCCGAGCCGGAGGCCGGTCGGTCAAGCTCGCGCGGCTCCCAGTCGTCGGGTCCGCCGACGATCGAGTAGTCCGGGGACATCTCGCCGAAGTAGATCCGCGGCTCGTAGGTCTCGTCGCTGGCCAGCACGCCCTGGGTGGGGATGCCGGAGAGCATGAAGTCCGGGCGCCCGCCGGCGGCAACGCGGTTGCCGAAGGCTGCGACCAGGCCGTAGCCGTGGGTGTAGGTGATGTGCTGGTTGACCCAGGTGTCGGTCGGGTCGACGTTCACTTCGCGCACACCGATCACGGTGTCCTCGACGGTGCCGTCGATTTCGTACCTGTCCACGTTCAGCGTCGGGGTGAACTTGTAGTAGGTACGGAACTGCTGCAGCTGGTCGAACGCGGCCGAGACCAGGTTCGGGTCCAGCAGGCGGATGTTGGTGGTGGTGGCCCGGTCCTGGGCCAAGGCGTTCTTCTGCGGGTTCAACTCGACGTCGTAATCGGTTTCATCCACCGAGTCCAGGCCGTAGGCCTTGCGCGTCATGTCGATGTTCTTTTGGATGAACTCGCGTTCCAGCGTCTTTTCCGAGGGAATGACCTGGTACTGCTGAACGATGAACGGGTAGATGCCGCCGGCGATGATGACCGTCACCAGCAACATCGCGGTGCCGATGATCGGCAGGCGCCAGCGGCCCATGATGGCAGCGACGATGAAGGTGATCGCCACCAGCACCGCGGCGATGGCGAGGATGGTCTTGGTCGGGATGACGGCATGCACATCGGTGTACAGGGCACCGGCAACGCGGCCGTTCTGCGAGAGCAGCGTGGAGTAGCGGTCAACCCAGAAGTTCACTGCCTGCAGCAGCAGGAAGCCGACGGCGAAGACGGCAATGTGGATGCGTGCGGGCTTGCCGATGACAATGCCGCCGCGCTCCTCGACGCGGATTCCGCCGTACAGGTAGTGGGTGAGCAGGCCGGCGATCCCGGCAATGAGCACGACCGAGATCAGGTACCCGTTGAGCAGGCCGATGAACGGCAGCGAGAACATGTAGAACGACAGGTCCATGCCGAACTGCGGGTCGGCCTCGTTGAAGTCGACCTGGTTGAAGAAGAGCAGCACCTCTTGCCACTGCGAGGTCACCGCGGTGGCGGCGAAGACGCCGACGACGACCGGGATTCCGATCATCAGCAGGCGGCGCATGGGCTCAAGCTGCGACTGGTACTTGGACATCGCGTCCTGGCGCTGCCCGTCCGGCGCGTAGACCGGCCGCGAACGGTAGGCCAGGCGCAGGGAGATCCAGATGGCGAAGGCCATGAGCAGGAATGCCACGATGAAGATCGCGGCCTTGGACAGGTACTCGGTCCAGAACACGCGCTCGAAGCCGAGCTGGTTGTACCAGAGCACATCCGCGTAGACGCTGGAGACGAACACGAAAACGGCAACAAGGATACCGATGACGATGATCGTGGGCATCAGCGGGGATGGGCGTCGCTGACGGGGCTGCGGGTCGGGTCGTCCTTCGGGGCCCCGCGGGGGGCCCTCAAAGGGACTGCCAGTGCCAAAACTCAATTTTTACCTCACCATTGGAACGTTCGGCGCGCGGGAAACGCGCCTGAAATGTGTCTTTGTTCCCATTCTGCCTTGCATCGGCGCCCGGCGAAGCACCCCTAAGGATGATGTCGCGGAAATGTGAGGTGATTGTGACCCGCACCGAGGCGCATCGCAGCCGCGGGCCCGGGGTGCCGGTTAGCCGCAGGCTGGGAACGCGGCGGGGTCCTGGCCCGCGGCGATCCCCTCGACGGCCGCCCGGGCCTCGGCAAGGGTGGCTACCTTGATGACATCGAGTCCGGCGGGGACCCGCCCGGCGACATCGGCGCAGTTCTCCGCCGGGGCCAGGAAGTACTCGGCCCCCTGGTCCTTGGCGCCGACGAGCTTTTGCGCGATCCCGCCGATGGGTTCGACTTTTCCTTCGGCGGTGATGGCGCCGGTGCCGGCAAAGTGCTTGCCCCCGGTCATTTCACCTTCGGTCAGCTGGTCCACGATCGCCAGGGCGAACATCATGCCGGCACTGGGACCGCCGACGTTTTCCAGCCCGAACTTCACCTCCAGCGGGAAGTCGAAGCTGCCCGAGAGCAGGATGCCCAGCTGCCGCTGGCCCGCCGGTCCGGCGTCGGTGCCCACCGTGACCGTCATCGGCTTGCCGTCGCGGGTGATGCCCAGCCTGCTGGGCGACTCCCCCGCCGCGTCGAGCTGTTTCTTCAGCGATTCGAGATCGGTGATTTCCTGGCCGTTGATGGTCTCGAGCCGGTCCGAGACCTTCAGGGCACCGGAATTCCGCTCGGTGGCGAACCCGACCACGCCCAGGTGGCTGGAGTAGGGGATCTCCAGCTCGTGCAGGGCCGCGGCGGTGGAGAGCTGCTGCGAGTCATCCATCATCAGGGTGTTTTGTTCGCTTTGCTCGGTCGTGGTGGTGCCGCGCGGCAGCACAGTCTCCTCGGGGACCACGTCCTCGTCCGGGTTGATCCAGCCCCACAGCACGCTGAAGAACGGCAACCGCTGTTGCCCCCCGCCCTGGACGTACACGGTGGTCATGTCCAATTGCCCGGAGGTGGGGTAGGTCGTGGCCCCGCTGATGTCGAGCAGCCTGGTGCCCTCCACGCTGCCGATGGTGTTCAGCGCCGGACCCGCGGATTCGACCACGAAGTGAGTGGGCAGCAGCGTGGCCACCGCGATGATCACCATGGCGAGCCAGCCGGCCCCCGCGCGCTTGTGGCGCAGCAGGCCCTGGCCGGGATCGGTTGCCGGCCAGCGGTGGGTCAGCGGCCGGTGGTCGGCGCCGTCCGGGTCCGGGGGTGCTCCCGGGGCCACGTCGGTGTGCCGGCCGTGCTCCGGTCCTGGTCCTTCATGCACTGCTGGCACGACTCCCTCTTTCATTGCTCGTGTTCGCGCTCGCGGGGCAGGGGGTTGTACACCTTGCGCCGTGGCATCCTCCAGCCTACAAGCCCCTTGCAGGACCGGGCGTCGTCGGCGCCGGACCACCGAGGACTTCACAGTGTTTTCCGATGTGCCCACAGCGAACTGCAACTCCAGTTCATGTGTTGATGCCGCGGCCCGGGGGTACCGTTGAACCATGGCTGAAAATCCCCCATCAAACCGACCCGACGACTCCGAAAACGATGACGAGAACGCGAAGGACCCGTTCTCCGAGATGTTCGGCTCTCTCTTTGGCGGCGCCGGCGGATTTGACCCCAAGAACCTTCCCGCGGGGCTGGGCGAGGCCATGGGCCTGTCCGACAACCCCGAGGCCATGGCGCAGATGATGGCGCAGGCCCAGGCGATGATGGCAGCGATGGCCAAGGGCGACGGCGGCCCGGTGAACTGGAAGATGGCCACCGATGCCGCACGCCAGTCCATCGCCTCCAACGACCCCTCCATTTCCGCGAACCGCGCCTCGGCCGTGGCAAACGCCGCCCGTCTGGCCGAGATGTGGCTCGATGCCGCAACCGTGTTCGAGGCCGACGGCAGCGAATGCCGGGCCTTCTCCCGCGCCGAATGGGTGGAAAAGACCATGCCGGTGTGGAAGTCGCTGACCGAACCCGTCGCACTGAGCGTCGGCAAGGCCATCACTGCAGCGTTGGGCGAGCAGATCCCCGAGCAGATGCGCCCGATGATGGGTGGGGCGCAGGGCATGCTGCAGCAGCTGGGCGGTACCATGTTCGGCATGCAGCTGGGCACCGCCGTCGGCGGCCTGGCCAAGGACGTGCTCGGCGCCACCGACATCGGGCTGCCGCTGGCCGGATCGGCACCTGCCCTGGTGCCCACCAACATCGCCGCCTTCGGCGAGGGCCTGGAGATCCCGGAGCAGGAAATCCTGCTCTTTGCCGCGCTGCGCGAATGCGCCCACGCCCGCTTGTTCAACCGCGTGCCATGGCTGCGTTCCTCGGTGATTTCCGCCGTCGAGTCCTACGCCCGCGGCATCCACATCGACATGTCGCGCATCGAGGAAGCAGTGCGGGACATCGACCCGATGAACCCCGAGTCCTTCCAGTCGCTGATGGGCGAGGGCCTGTTCATGCCCAAGCGCACCGCTGCCCAGGAAACCGCCCTGGCCAAGCTCGAACTGGTGCTGGCCTTGATCGAGGGCTGGGTCGACGAGGTCGTGGCGGCCGCCGCGGCGAACCTGCCCGGCGCCCCCGGCCTGCGCGAGACCATCCGTCGCCGCCGGGCAGCCGGCGGGCCGGCGGAGAACGCCTTCGCCTCCCTGGTGGGCCTGGAACTCCGTCCGCGCCGCCTGCGCGAGGCAGCTGCCCTCTGGGCTCACCTGCTGGAGGAACGCGGGCTGGAGGGACGCGACGGGATCTGGGCGCATCCCGACCTGCTGCCCACCGATGAGGATCTCAAGGACCCGCAGGGATTCACTTCCCGTCGCCAGCTGGCCGAGGCCAGCATGGACGACATCGATGCGGCGCTGAGCAAGTTGCTGGCCGGCGGCTTCGACGAACCCGAGGCCGGCAAGGACGAGGCCTCGGACGCCCCGGAGGAACCCGGGAAGCCAGATTCTCCCACCGACACCGAGACCGAGACCGAGACTGACAAGGGTCCGGAACCGGGGAGCCCCGGCGACAAGTAGTTGTGACCAACGACAGGGGGGGGGGGGGGGGGGGGGGGGGGGGGGGGGGGGGGGG
>NZ_JBIXLM010000076.1:0-5990 GCF_045798545.1 Paeniglutamicibacter sp. ORCA_105
GCATCGGGATCGTGGTCGGCGTGCGCGGTGATCCGCAGCCGCGACACCCCGTCGGGAACACTCGGCGGCCGGAAGCAGGCCACGGCGATGCCGCGGCCGCGCAGCGAGGCGGCGGCCCTCACGGCCGCGGCGGCATCGGGCATCGTGACCGAATGCACCGCTCCGGCCCCCTTTTCGATGCGCAAGGCCAGACGCGGATCGGCCGCCAGGGTGTCGTGGACCAGCTTGGCGTTGTGCCCCAGCCTGGCCAGGGTCCCGGCGTCGGCCAGTCCCAGGGCGCGAACCGCGGCGCCGGCGGAGGCCGGGGCCAGGGCCGTGTCGAAGAGGAAGGTGCGCGAGGTGTTGACCAGGTGCTCGCGCAGCGCTTCGGCCTGCCCGCCGCCGAGCAGCACCGCGCCGCCCTGGGCACCCAGGGCCTTGGAAAGCGTGCACGTGGCCAGCACGTGGGAAGAGTCGGCCAGCCCGGCCGCGCGCACCGCCGACCCCTGGTGCGTGGCCGCCAGCGAATGGGCCTCATCGACCACCAACAATGCCTGGTGGGTCTCGCAGAGCTCCGCTGCCGCGGCCAGGTCGGAGGCATCCCCGAGCACCGAATAGACCGATTCGACGATGAGCGCCACGCGCGTCGCCGGCGTGGCGCAGTCGCGGTTTGCCTCCAGCAGCCGCGCGGCATCCGCGAGGTCGTTGTGCGCGCTCGTCTCCACGCGGGCACCGGAGAGCCGGGCGCCGTCGATCAGGCTGGCGTGGGCGTGCGCATCGAGGATGAAGAGGCTGCCCGGTCCGCCGAGGGCTTGGAGCAACCCGAGGTTCGCGGTGTACCCGCTGGAATACACCAGCGCCTCGGCACGGCGCGTGTAGCGGCACAGGGCAGCCTCCAGCTCCCGGTGCACCCCCAGGGTGCCGGTGGCCACGCGGCTGGCGGAAGCCCCGGCCCCGTACCTGTGCACGGCGTCCGCGGCGGCCCGGCGCACCTCGGGGTGCCCGCTGAGCCCCAGGTAGTCGTTGGAGGCAAGGTCCATGAGCGTCTCGCGGGAGCTCTCGGTGCGGTGCAGTCCGCGGGCCGCGCGCACCCGGGCCCGGTCCCCCAGCCACCGTCCCCACGGTTGGGCGGGTGCCGCCGGTGCCGGTTCGCGGGCGGATTCGAGGCTAGTTTCCATGGACTTCGGCCACCGCCAGGACCAGCGCGTCGCCCAGGACCTGCAGGTCCCCGGGGGTGCAGACATAGGGCGGCATGACGTAGAGCAGGTCGCGGAAGGGACGCGCCCAGGCCCCGCGGCGCACCGCTGCCTTGGTCACCTCGGCCACGCGTACCGGATCGTGCAGCTGGATGACTCCGACGCCACCGAGCACGCGCACCTCTTTCACGCAGGACAGCACGCGTGCCGGGGCCAGCGCTTCGCGCAGTGCGGCCTCCAGCGCGGAGACCTGCCCACGCCAGGGGGCGGAGGCCGAGCGCGGATCCGCGGAGCCGGTGATCAATTCCAGCGAGGCATTGGCCACGGCGCAGGCCAGCGGGTTGCCCATGAACGTGGGTCCGTGCAGCAGCGCGGCCCCGGGGCCGGGGCCGCCCAGTGCCCGGGCCACCTTGGGGGTGCACAGCATCGCGGCCAGCGAAAGGTAGCCGCCGGTCAGCGCCTTGCCCACGCACATCACGTCCGGAGCGACCTGCGCCCATTCGGAGGCGAAGAGCGCACCGGTGCGCCCGAACCCGGTGGCGATCTCGTCGAGAATCAGCAGCAGATCGTGTTCGTCGGCGATCTCGCGCAGGATCCGCAGCGCCTTCGGGGCGTAGGTGAACATGCCCCCTGCGCCCTGGAGGATGGGCTCGCAAATGATGCCTGCAAGTTCATCCGCGTGGGCGGCGGCGATCTTCCGTGCCGCGACTTCCCACTCGGCCAGCTCCGCGGCGTCGGATTCCCACTGCCCCTCGGTGGTGAGCCGGGCAGCCGGCGGGCGCGGCAGGAACACCTGTTCGCGTCCCGGCTGGGCGAATGCCGCGTGCATCCCGTCCACGGGGTCGCACACGCCCATCGCCGCGAAGGTGTCGCCGTGGTAGCCGCCGCGCAGGGCCGCGAAGCGCCGGCGGGTGTCGCGCCCACGTGCGTGCTGGTATTGCAGGGCGAGCTTGAGCGCCACTTCCACGGAGATGGACCCGGAGTCGGCCAGGAACACGTGGGCCAGTTCGCCAGGCGCCATGGCCACGAGTCGTTCGGCCAGCTGAACGGCAGGGGCGTGGGTGAGCCCGCCGAACATGACGTGGCTGAACCGGTTGATCTGCGCGTGGGCTGCGGCATCGAGCGCGGGGTTCCGGTAGCCGTGCACCATTGACCACCAGGAGGCCATGCCGTCGATGACCTCGTGGGTGCCCGATTCGTCGGCCAGTGTCAGCCGCACGCCATCGGCACCGGTGACCGCGTAGTGCGCCCCGGCGTCCAGGGAGGCATAGGGGTGCCAGAGCAGCCCGGAATCCCGTGCGAGCAATCCGTCCTCCCGGGTCAGCTGGGGTGCTGCGGCACTCATGCGTTGGGGCTTTCCGGCGTGCCGGCGCCGCGGCGGCGCAGCACCGGTTTGCCCGGACCACCCATCGGGCCGCAACCCTGAGCGGCGCTGCCGCAGCCACTGCCGCACCCGGTGCCGCAGGCCGTGGCTTCAACGGGTGCCGGTGCGGCATCGGAGCGGTGGCGCAAGCGGGCCGCCAGTTCGGCCGGATCGATGTCTTCCTGGCCCAGCACCACGTATCCGGCGTCGGAGATCATTTCCAAATCGCGCCGCGCGTCCTGGCCCTCGGAGGTGAGGTAGTCGCCGAGGAAAAGCGAGTTGGCGACGGCCAGCGCGGTGGACTGCAGGGAGCGCAGGTGCATTTCGCGCCCGCCGGCCATTCGCAGCTCGGTCGCGGGGCAGGCCATGCGGACCAGCGCCAGGATGCGCAGGCAGGCCATCGGGGTCAGGTGCCAGGTGCCTGCCAGCGGTGTGCCGTCGAAGGGCATCAGGAAGTTGACAGGGATCGAGTCGGCATCCAGCTCGCGCAGGGCGAAGACGGCCTCGACAACCTGTTCCGGGCTCTCCCCCATCCCCACGATGAGTCCCGAGCACGGCGAGAGTCCGGCGTCCTTGGCAGCCCCGACGGTATCCACGCGCTCCTGGTAGGTGTGGGTCGAGCAAATCTCCGGGTAGAGGGACTCGGCGGTGTTCAGGTTGTGGTTGTAGGCATCGGTGCCGGCCTCGCGTAGCCTTTGGGCTTGTCCCTCCTTGAGAATGCCCAGGCAGGCACAGACCTCCACCTGCGGATGCTCCTCCTTGATCTGTTCGATCATGGTTGCCACCCGGTCCACGTCCCTGTTGCTGGGGCCCTTGCCGGAGGCGACCATGCAGACGCGGGATGCGCCGCCGGCGATTCCAAGCCCTGCCTGGTGCACCGCTTCGTCGGGCTTGAGCCAGGTGTACTTGAGGATTTCGGCCTTGGAACCCAGACGCTGGGAGCAGTAGGTGCAGTCCTCGGGGCAGAGTCCCGACTTGAGGTTCACCAGGTAGTTGACCTTGACGGTGTTGGCGAAGTGCGCCCGGCGCAGGGTGCCTGCGGCAGCCACCAGCTCCAGGGTCTGGGCATCCGGGGTGTCGAGGATAGCCAGGGCCTCGGCTGCGGTGAGCCGGTGGCCGGCGGCCACGCGTGCCGCGAGGCCTGCGAACCCTGCGGCTTCGTTGCCGGGCTGGTGGGAGTTGCCGATTGTCTGGGTCACGGTCATGGCGGGGGGCCTTCCGGTATGGCGCTGTGCGCGGTTCCATTGCCGGTGCGCGGATGAAAGGCACCCCGCAACGATCAACTGAACACTGTTCAATAGGTTCGGAACATACCGTAACCCAAATCTTGAACAGTGTTCAATGATCAGGCCCTATGTTGCGAGCGCTTCCTTCTATGTCCTTTGGGTCGGTCGCGCCGGCTTTCGAATACTGGAAGAAGGGGGCGTGAGGGCCATGAACGCCAAAGGCCGGGACGCCCGTGTCCGAAGACGTGGACTCTCCGAGTCTGCGTCTTGGCTATTTTCCCGTCTAGGACCCGCCCTGCTATTCCCCGGCGGCCCGCGCCCGTGGACTGGCGGGCCACCAAGGCAGAAGTCCATCTGCATGGCACGAATACATCAATGCGAAGTGCACGGTGTCTGGCACGAGGTACTCGGCGTCCTCGCCGAACACCCGGCCTAAAGGCGACCGCTGCCCACGGGTTCGGCGGAGGGGGCTGCAGGCAGTCCAGGGACACCTTCATGGACGCCCGAGGTCGCCAGGTACTGGATGTGCGCGGCCGTCTCGCTCAGCGCCATCCGCAGCTGGAAGCCGCCGAGTGAGTCCCAGCCACGCGACCACGAAATCCCGCGGGCCACGGAATAGACGCTCGGCGCGGCCTCTGCCTGCAGGGCGGCAAGCACCTCATCGAGTCGCTGCCGGGTGTGCGCCACGAGCGCGTCGGCGCGCGGGCGCAGGCCGCGGAACCGGTATTCGTGAGCCGGCAGCACTTCGTACCCGTCAGCGGCGGCGGTGCGCTCCAGCGAACCGATGTAGCTGCGCAGCGGATCCGGGTCCTCGCCGGGCGCCAACGAGACGTTCGGGGTGATCCGCGGCAGGACGTGGTCGCCACTGAACACCAGGGCAGCCGCTTCATCCCAAAGCATCAGGTGGCCTGGCGTGTGCCCCGGGGTCGCCTCCGCACGCAACAGCCGGGCGCCCACGCGCAACGAATCGCCGCCCTCAAACAAGTGGTCGACACCGGCGGCCCGCAAGATCCGGCCGTAGGCGCCAGCGGGCAGCTCAACTTCCGCCCTTCGTTGGGCGGGCACTCCCCATGCCGAGTGCAGCAGCCGGTCCGCCTCGCGCGCCGCACCGGCGTCACCGTAGGTCAGCAGCACGTCGCGGTCAGCCCGCCCGAGGCCCACCCAGGCTCCGGCAGCGTCCGCCAGCCGGCGTGCCATGCCGAGGTGGTCCACATGGTGATGGGTCGCGAAAACCCCGGTGACTCCGGTTGCGCCCACGCCAATCTGCTCCAGCGCAGCGGTCAGCTGGGCGTACCCCTCGTCGGAGTCGAAGCCCGGATCCACGACCAAGACATCGGCGCCATCGAGCATGACGTAGCAAAGCGTGTACCGCATCGGGTTGGCCGGAAAAACCACGGGGACCGACCAAAGCCCGACATCCAGCTGCTCGAGAGGCGGGAACTTCTTCTCTATCCATGCCTGGCGCTGGAGCATTCCTGTGATTTCAACCATGAAGGCGAGGCTACCGCTTGCGCGCTGCCGCAGCGAAACAGGATCCCGCGGAAAATACCTCTGGTTCGACATCTTGGCGCTCAGCGCGATGATCGGGTCGGAGGGCGGAACCACGGATAACTTCTGGTTCATCGAACTGCTGATCTACGTCCGGTGGAGCAGGCCATGGTGCTGGCCGTCGTGGATTCGCTGACCGGAGGCGTCGCCTACCGGGCTCTTGCTGCGCGGGCTATACGCCGGCTCGAGCGGCTGCTCGACGAGAGTTCAGGTTTTTGGCCCACGTCATCGGTTCCGATGCAGCGGACCCCGTAATGGGGGCCGGTCCAGCTGGGTAACGAACCGTGAATCACGTAGAGTTTCAAATGATCACTTCAATGGAGGAAAACAAATCATGTCATACCCCGGTTACCCCACCGAGAACCCCTACGCGACCCCAACCGAGAACAGCCTGGAACTGCCCCGCTACGGAGCAAAGTTCGGCGAGGCCATCCAGCGCTTCTTCAAGAAGTACGCGACCTTCAGCGGCCGGGCCAGCCGCAGCGAATACTGGTGGGTCGCCTTGTTCAGCGTCATTGTCTCGATCGTCGCACAAATCATCACGACGGTAGGCGGCATTTCCACTGCGGATCCAGCCACCGGGGCTCCCGGCATGGGAGCGATGGCGGGAACGGTGATTGCGATTCTCTTCGGCCTGGCCACCCTGGTCCCGAGCATCGCCGTCTCGGTCCGCCGCCT
>NZ_JBIXLM010000077.1:0-5990 GCF_045798545.1 Paeniglutamicibacter sp. ORCA_105
GTACAGGTGCAGTCGGTGCCCTTACCCAGGTTCCGCCCGCACGGACACGGGTTGGCGGCCAGCAGGAGCTGGAACCGTGCCGGGTAGCTGGCGGTGCCGGATGCCCGGTGCAGGGTGAGCTTAGCTCTGGGGCTAGTCTCGTTCGACTGCTCCAGCTGCGTGAAGTAGAGAGCGCGCTCAAATAGCACGTCGTCATCTAGTTCCCTATATTCAGTTGTTGATTGTAGTTCTCCGTAAATAGATCGTGATTCTTCCATATGCCCACTAATATGCGCCTACCAACTGATTAGGTCAATAGGCGCATATTTTATAGTTTGATATTAGGCGTTAGGTTCAGGAGAGCTATCCACCGATTGCGGCGATGGCGCCATTCGCAACCTGCTCGAATGCATTGACCATTCCTGTAGCCGTCCCGAGAACGGCTAAATCACGGGCTTTAGCCATCAGCTCAACGAGAACGTTCTTTTTTGGATTAGGCGTTGCTGCCTCAACTTCTACCTCCTCAATAACTTCAAGGACCTGTGAGTGAAGGTCTGGGGAGAGCCCCAGGTGTTGGGCCAGTACCCTGCCACTTTCAACGAACTTTTGAGCTTCCTGAACCTGCTTGACGGTTGCAGTCGCTGTTTGGGTAACGTTGCTACCTCCAACGTTGACGTTGCTTCCGTGAGACCCGTTCACGTTCACGTTCGTAATGCTCGAATATGCTGACGAAGCTATGCCTGCCAAGGATCCTGGACCTTCAATGATGTCGCTGCCTGCCGTAGTGATCTTTGGGTATGTGTAATATCCAGCGGACATCAAATTGCCAGTCATGTATTTTTTCGCGATGAGCCAAGATGCAGCTTTCCCGATTTCCTGATCCGTGAACTCGACTCCGAGGTAACTGCCATGTTTACTCGACCTGAAGTCTTCGTAACGCAGCCCGGTGTCGCCGTTCATGTCGCAGTCGTACAGCCAGCGAAGATAGTTGTCCCTTGCGACCTTGACCCGTGCGGCTATATCTTCACGGGCGGTTTTGAAAGCTCGCACGGCTTCTGAACCTGCAGCCTTGACAACCACTCCAGAGATGCCGGTCCCATCCGCCTCGAACCAGACCCAACCTTGATTCTCGAACCACCGAAGATCGTCCAAGAACACATTGTAATTTCCGTGGTATTCGTCATGCGATAGCTCGAACGGCTTCATTGAAACTTCGAATCCAGCTCGATCAACATTCTCGTTAATCGCCGTGATCAAGTTCAGCCGGCGCGCACCGATCGGAGTGCTTGCAAGTTTAATGAGCTCTGACGTCATGCTTGAATCCCCACGTTCTGTATACACATACGCTTTTCGTACGATATGGCTCATCCTAGCTTGGCGTAGCGACGAAATGATTCTGGAGCGTTCTAGGGATTAGGGGCAATGCGTAGGCGTTCTGATCTACGCTGATTGTATGAGTGATGCACTGGGGAAGCTTGGGGAAGAATCAAGGAAGCGTACTTCCAGCCTTTGGGAAGTCTCGCCCGTCATCCGCGATCAGGTGAAGGTGTCCAGGACCGTTAGGGATATGGTTCAGAGCGCTGGAGCATTCGAGTCTTTGAAATCGACATACGAGTCTCCGCTACGTAATAGCGCCTGGCAGACTGCAATCAACAGGAACAACGTGAGCTGGATGAAAAACCTGGCAACTCCGGTTTCGCCGCTCAAGGGCATGCGGGACATTATGGGAGTCAGTGCGCTGCGGTCATTCAACGCTTCAGCGACCAAACCTGCCATTACCGCTCTATCGAAAATGATGGACACATCCGCGATCATTGAGTCGAGCTTCAGGAATATGGCCGGCCCCCGCAATGCTTTCGCTGAGATGGCAGCCGCCAATGTTGGCGCAACTAGCTTCGTGAAGACGTTGACCTATAAACCTGCGCTTGGCTTGACGATGTATCCAGGCTTCAAAGACATGATGTCTTCTGTTCGGTGGTCAACAATGTTGGCAGACCCACTAAGGGATTATCTGGAAAGCGATCCATTTCCCGAGCTCCAGCATCTTGCCAACGAGCTGGGCATCGACACGCTCGATGACGAACAAGAAGAATTCGCAGCCGAATTTCTTGAGGCACAACCAAACGTCGCCAACGCAATCAAGGAATCACCTGGTTACTGGGATGCCAGCCCAGCGTACCGGAAGCTTTTCGTCAGCATAATCGCAGTCGCAATGGGAGCCTGGGTGGCCTTCGGCGTACTGATGATTGAAAAGGATCACCCAATATTTGGGCCACTACTTAGCGATTTGGGCATTGACCCATTCATAGCCGGCACTCTTACTAGTGGTGGAATCTATACGCTTGGCGCAAAACTCGAGTCAGCAAGGACAAAGGGCCAGACGAAGGACGTTGAAGAGTTGCCAGACAATTAGCTCCTCTCTCCCCTGCTAAGGAGCCCTGCGGCTGGATGCACTTCTTAGTAACTCGCTTCAAACGAGGGCCCATGCTTGCACGGCTCGATTGGTTACGGTGCCCGGCATTAGTATCGCCACTCGTCACGTTGTCTACACGTTCACTATCCAGGATTCAGCAGGTCGCCGTTGTCAGGATGGACAGAGCGGCAATTCTAAGAATCCTTGATAGCACCAAACAGTTTTTAGCTTGATAGCAGCTGAGGGGCTACACGTTGTCAGGTTGGCTCGTTGGGGAAATGCAAACGAAAAACCATTGAGCGCCATCGTACGTTCGGCGTCTTACACGAGGATTGGCATTGCGTCCATAACCCCTGAGCTACTATCAAGCCTTTATAGGCTGCGAACTATTGTACTGAAAAGTATTTCCATAAGTAAACAGAGCTGCTATAATAGACGCAGTTATTTGAGGCATTTAGAGACATCGTTTGCGCGGTGTCTCTTACTTTTTTGCCCTTATACCCACTAAGCCCGTTATTTGCGGCGTTAACTTGTGGACCATTATGAAGCAGTGGAAACTTAAGTCAATAAATGGGTGTGGATAAATGTCGCAAAACTGTGGAAACTATGCGGACAATTTTATCACTGGTGGGTTCACTAACAGAGGTACGTGCCTATAGTTTGGTGCATTATAATTTTGCACACTCAAAATTTTCGCCTGGAGCTTTATAGGGGCTCTACGGACGATCTTTCCGTTCAAATGTAACGTTCGCAGCCGGGCGAACTTCTTTAATCATTCGGGACATATCGTCCTGCACATTTTCTGGGAGTTCACGCTCGGTGCTGAAGGTAACATCCTTGCCGCTATACACAGCCCCACAATCTCCCCAGTCGCCGATACTAAGCAGATACTTCAAAGCCGTGTCAATCACTGCATCGAAGATTGAGTCGTTTACGGATTCTCTCCTTGTCATCCACTTCTTACCAAGAGAAATAGACTTATCAATCGTTTCGTTGCGAGCAGTCTCTTCTTTCTGGATCAGAAGCTCGTCGCCAAGGGATGCTTCCACTGCTTTCACAAGTCCAAGAAGTTCGTCCAGCTTTTCATCAGTAGTTTTTGGCGGTAGGCGCGGTCCCCCACTGCTGTCGTTCTTTGCGGCCGCAACTGCCTTTTCAAGATCTGGCCAGGCATAACTAATTCGCTTCTTGAGAGTCGCTTCGTTTAGCTTCGGCTCAAGATCGTTGAGGGAGGTCATCAGATCTGACATACCTTCCAACGTAGCCATCTTGCACTGGAAGATATTCATGGGGCTGTTGACTTCTTTCGTGTCATCGAAGTCCACAAGGAATACACCTAAGCGAAGCCTTTTCCCATCAACTTCTCGGGACAGAGCCCCGGCTTCGTAGTTGATCCACTGTTCCGCCTGATTTGCTCGAGTGAGGCATATGATACCGAAGTCTGTATCGCTCAGCTCGTCATCAATTTCATTCAAGGCACGGGCACCGGCTTTGATTTCCTGGCTGATAAAAGTATCAACCACAGGGTCGAATATTTCCGTCACCGCCGCTGCCATTGCCTTGCCAACGTCGCGACTGTTCTTCGACCAGCTGACAAAAACCTTCAAGATGCTCCCCCTGCTTGCGATGAATACTTGGATCAGCTTATCAACAGCGAATCGCGAGAAGGCGGCGGCGCGAAAGCCGCATCAAGACGCATTCGCGCTGACAGTCTATTTCTGCTCTTTACCGAAAGGCAAAGATTGCCGTAGTAGAAGGTATATAAATGCAGGTTTCAATCTACAGAAATACGTGAAGAAGTCGACAGCGGCTAGCGGTGTTCCTGTTAAGGTTGATCTGGATCTATCCCAGGAGTTGGCGACTCTTCTTGCAGGCCGCGGTTAGACGTGAATTCTAGCGTGCGCTTTAACTCCTCACGCTGAGCTTCGTCGATCTTACGGTAGCGACGATTCTCTTTACGACGTTTCGCGTCCTTTTTGTCCCCGGATCTCGAAACGACTTTGAGTCCTCCACCGAATTCAGCCCACTTTTTTTGCGATGCATTCATCTCACGAACAGCTTTGGCGAGGTCATGAATACCGTAAGTAACCATATACTGCATGGATTTGTAGATTCCCCAATCAAGAATTGCTTCCGTGTGAAGTCGCTGGTCGCCAAGGCCTCGGTAGGATACCTTCGCCACATGGTGATCCGGTAGTTCCGAACTCGATCGTTGAATGAATCCATCCCACAAAGTTCGCCATTCTTGGCCCGGGGCCAGAAACGGAATCACGACTGGCATTTCTACTTCTTCGTCACCGCCAACGGCTCGACGTGGCCAAGGATCGATGTCTATTTTCACGTCGTAGGCCGCCGTTTGCCCATAGTTCTTTATGACAATATCCAGAATCGTATGTGCTGCCGCTTGGTCGGTCTGGATCACCACATAGGGCTGCGACCTCTCGCGTTCCAGTTCTCGCGACTGCTTCCGTGCGAGTGCAGATTCCTTCAGTTGGAAATATGCGTAGACGAGAGCAATAAGCGCGATCACGAACGTGAGTGCAGCCGCACCTGCCGAGATCCAATCCGTAACCGATGGTGGCCCCTCAACAAAAGTCATCCTTCTCCCCCCAATTTCTCTAACGCGATCGTGCCCGTCAGCAGCCTGCTTGACTGCCTCGATCAATCCCTCATAAACGGCTCGATCATTAGGGCTCATCTTCTCATCACCATGGGACACATAGAACTCAGCAGCCTCCATCGCCAGTGCGTTCCAGGCCTTCCATACAAGGCTCTCGTTCATCTGGCAACCTAGAAATCCCGCGGCTTTTTTGGCCATGATTCCCCTGTTTTCGGGGCGCTGACGCTTGAGGGGTGTTTCGCGTACTCTTGCTCGTCCAGGGAAAGGACGCTCCGATGGGCACGGGAGGCGGCACCGGGCCGCGGGATGCCGCTGCCGCCGCGAATCAGCGCCACCATGGACGCACTGTGGTGCGGGGATTCGAAGGGCGGCCGGCGCAACAGCGAGGTGATGGGACGCCCTCCGGCCGCCAGCGAGTGAACGGCAGCGGTTTCCAGCGCCTGGGCGTCGTCAAGGTCAAGGAGCAGCCTCGGCAGGAGCTGCGCGAGCATCGTCTTCACTGCCCGGGGAGGAGTATCTATCGGTCTGGTGATGTGCTCGTAAACGAACGAAAAGCGAGCTTCAGATCCCTGCAAGTACGCCAATGTCGCGCCGAATCTGGCCGACCCGTAATGGATCCTCGCACCGCCTTGCCCGGCCTGGCCGAGCTCGGCCGCCAGGTCAGGGCGAGCGAGCGCATACTCTCCCACCTGTTCCGCGACGAAGTCGGCATGGGCAACACCGTGTGGCGCTACCAACTCCGACTGCGCCTGGCGACCCTGATGCTCGCTGAGGGCAGGACGGATACTCCGACTGCCAGAGCCTGCGACTATTCCTCCGCCAGTGCATGGTGAGTCTGCGTAGGCAACTCCCGCCCAGGATTCGCGGATCATCCTGCAGGTCGAACTTCCCCTGGCGCTGCCGCTGATCCTGGGCGGGATGCGCGGGGCGATCCTGCAGGTCGTGGCCACGGCCACGATCGCCGCCTACGTGAATTTGGGT
>NZ_JBIXLM010000078.1:0-4506 GCF_045798545.1 Paeniglutamicibacter sp. ORCA_105
CCCGCGCCGCCCCCCCCCCCCCCCCCCCCCCCCCCCCCCCCCCCCCCCCCCCCCCGGGTCCGCGGGTGCGGCGCCTTTGGCGCGGGAGTATCAGCGAGGGCAGGTCCCTTCGGTGCCCCGATGCCGAGGCAGAACACCCTTTGAAACGCAGCAGGACCCTGCGGCTCTGACCAGCTTCCATTTCCTAGTCGATGGTTGTGGAAAAGCAGCCAATTTTATTTATCTAGGTAAATTTTTGAGTTAGTCAATTTCTTGGCTGCGTCCGTCATGCGCGACGCTCACCACCACTGCATTCACGGACGACGGGGGTCCTCCATCGTGGTTCGGGAAACAGCCCACGGCAGGGGGATCCGTCAGTGCATCGGAAACTCGGACCGCTGACTCCCTTTTCCCCAACGCGCCGTCCAACCGATGCGACGTGCTCCGGTTCCACGCCATAAACTGTGGGTGACACCGGCAAACGTACGGGTGCAGCCGCACAGCGTACGAGCCGGGCTACGACGGGAAGAAGAAGCCATCATGGAAAGCCTCAAGGACCGCCTCCGCGCGGACATGACCGCGCACCTCAAGGCCGGGAACAAGGTGGAACTCACCACCGTGCGCAACCTCCTGGGTGAGATCAACACCCGCGAAAAGGGCGGCAAGACCCCGCTCGAACTCGACGACGCTGCGGTGATTTCCTTGCTCCAGAAGGAAGCGGCGCGTCGACGCGAAACTGCCGTGACCTACACCGAGGCCGGTCAGCTGGATCGCGCCGCGGCCGAAGAGCAGGAAGCCGCCGTCATCGAAGGCTACCTTCCGGCGGCACTGACCGAGGACGAAGCCAAGGCGATCGTCGCCGACGTCGTCGCCGAATTGCGCGCAGGTGGAACCGAGCTTGGCATGCGCCAGATGGGCACCGTCATGAAGCAGGTCACCGAAAAGGTCGCCGGCCGCTTCGACGGCAAGGCGTTGAGCAACATGGTTCGCGCGGAACTGGCCTAATAGTTTCCACGGGGGAGAGCATCCCGAGGGGGGGTGCGCCCCCGTGCCGGGGACAGCAGCGGGATCACGTCCTGCAGCTGCTCCGTGGCACGGTCGGGGCAATGGCCCCAGGCAAACTCACTCGCGGCGTCCGCGCAGGTGGCGGCATAGGCCACCGGAAGGCATATCGTTGGGCGCCCACCAACGCGTGCCCCGCACCTGGCCAAGGGGCCCCCTGGACTAAACTTGTTTGGAGGATTCCTACAACAGTGCACACCCGTGTGGACTGGCAGGATTGAGAAGGCGGAGCGCACGTGTTGTGTGTTCCACCCAAAGACTTTCACCACCAACACGATAAAAGTGCCGAATCCAGTGCGCGCCGCAGCGCCAGGCCCGGCCACCACTTTAGGAGCAGCATTGAACGATCTTTCAGCCAAGGGCGCCATCGTCACCGGATCCTCCCGCGGTATTGGTGCCGAAGTAGCCAAGATCCTCGCCGCACAGGGTGCCGGCGTGGTCATCAACTATCGCCAGAAGGCGCCGCGCGCCAACAAGATCGTTGCCGGTATCGTTGAGGCCGGCGGCCGCGCCGTGGCCGTGGGCGCCGATCTGACCACCCCCGAGGGTCCGGCCGCGCTGGTCGACGCCGCGATCGGGAACTTCGGCTCGCTCGACGTGCTGGTGCTCAACGCCTCCGGCGGCATGGAATCGGGCCTCGGCGAGGACTACGCGCTGCGCCTGAACCGCGACGCCCAGGTCGCGATGCTCGAGGCGGCCACCGCGAAGATGGCCCCGGGCTCCCGCGTCGTCTTCGTCACGAGCCACCAGGCGCACTTCATCGACCAGGTCGAGACCATGGACGCCTACGAGCCGGTGGCCCGTTCCAAGCGTGCCGGCGAGCTGGCCCTGCGCGAATTCATCCCGGCCCTCGAGGCCAAGGGCATCGGCTTCGTCGTCGTCTCCGGCGACATGATCGAGGGCACCATCACCGCGACGCTGCTGGACCGGGCCGAGCCCGGTGCCATCGAGGCCCGCCGCGCCGCCGCCGGCAAGCTCTACTCCGTCGAGGAGTTCGGCGCCGAGGTGGCCGCCATGGTCACCGCGGACGTGCCCGCCGGCCACACCGAGTACGTGGGCGGGGCCGGCGACTTCCTGAAGAAGTAGGCCCGCCGTCCGGCATCTCGTTCGGGCGCCAATAGGAAAGCCGTGCATTTCCACCTTCCCCTGCGAAGGGGGACGTGCGCGGTTTTCCTGCGTTTCGCCAGAAAGCGTTTCAGGCGACCGGAGGGAAGCCGCGGGTCCGCGGGCCGCGGACCCGCGGGTCCGCGCCGAGTCACTTTCGCGTGATCAGGATCCGCACCAGGGAGCGCAGGCCGAAGACGAACCCACCGAGCGCCAAGGTGTAGCCAAAAAACTGGTAAAGCCGAAGGTTCTGCGCCAACATGGGGCCGCTCTCGGAAACCATCAGCAAGATGCTTCCGAGGATCGCGGCGATGGAGATCCCGGCGATGATGCCCTCGTGGACGAGGCCCGTGAGAAAGCCGCGGTCCGTGGGGGAGGCAAACTGACGGACGTTGACCTGCAAGTTGCCGTTCTCGATCTTTTCGTTCAGCATGGACAGGTTCCGCGGCATGCGCTGCAGGCTTGAAATGAACCCGATGGCGTTGGAGGCCAGCAGGTTCCTGACAGCCTCGGGTGTGGTCATGGCCGAGATCCACGACAGGGACTTGCGTTGAGCCTCTCCGATGACGTCGAATCCGGGATCCAGCAGCTTGATGGTCCCTTCCAAGGAGCCGATGGCGCGCAATGCCCCTGCCAGTTGCGGCGGGATCCCCAACGAATGCCGTTGCAGCAATTGGAACAACTTGCCAAAGAGCACATTGGTCGAACCGTTCAAGTGGGTCAGCAGTATTCCCATGCCTCGTTCGAGCGCCCGTCGATCCAGCGCCGGTGTCCGTTCCACCATCTCCAGCAGTCGGTCGGTGGCAGCGACATTGTCATCGGCGTGGACGGCCACCATGAACCCCGCCAACGACATCCGGGTGTCGCGCCCCAGCCGTCCCACTGAACCGAAGTCCAGGAGCGCAAGGGCGGGACGCTGCGATGGTTCGTTCAGGGTTTCGGGACCCGACCGGCGCAGCACCAGAATGTTTCCCGGATGAAGGTCGGAATGGAAGACACCGGCGACGAGCACCTGCGACAGGATTCCGCCGAACAGCTCCATGGCCAGTGTCCTGCGGAATTCAGGAGTCTCGGCGTCCAGGCAGGCGTCGCCCAGCGGCTCCCCATCGAGGTGTTCCATGACCAGCACCTTGTTCGAGGAGAGCTCCGGATAGACGGTCGGGATCTTCAATGCGGGGTCGCCCGCCGCCACCGCACGCATGTTCTCAAGTTCGATGCCGTAGTCAAGTTCCTCACGCAGGGAGACGCCGAATCCCACGGCAAGGGACTCGAGACCCAGCTCCCTGCCCCAGGCGGTGCGGCGCTCGAGCATTCGGGCGAAGCGCTCGATGATGTCCAAGTCGACCTTGACCTGGCTGCGGGCGGTGGGACGTTGGATCTTGACCACAACCGGCTGCCCGTTCCTGAGCACTGCCGCATGGACCTGGGCCACTGAGGCGGAGGCCAGCGGCTGGGTCTCGATCGAGGCGAAGACCTCGTCCACGTCCCTGCCCAGGGCCGCCTCCAGCAGCGGACGCAAGGCCGTGAACGGTTCCGGTTCCGCGCGCGTCTGCAGGAGTGAAAGCTCCGCAATGTACTCGGGAGGCAGGGTATCGGCCCGGGTCGAGAGCATCTGTCCAAGCTTGATGAACGTGACCCCGGATTTGCCCAGCGTGGCGGCCAGGGACCGTGCCGTCCTGGCAGCCTCGGGGGTGCCTCCCTGCATCGAACGGGCGCTGACCGGCCGCAGCAATCCTTCGCGGAATGCGGTCCTGGTGACCTGCAGGTAGCGCTTGCGCCGCGCGCTGGATGCCTTCAACGAGCGCACCATGCCCCAGGGCGTGCCCAGGCTTCCGGTGGGCCACAGCACCTCCACTGCCACCAGCACGGCGGTGCCCAATGCAAAGGCCCAGGCGATGGAGAGTCCGAAGAGCATGAGCGTGGGAACCACCGCCCGTTGGGCGTCTTCGGAACCCATGATGCCGGCGTTGGACAGGAAAACGGTGGCCAAAGGCGTTCCAGCGAAGAAGACCAGCAGCCCGACGGCGAAGGAGCGTGGCCACCCCACCGGCACGCCGAGGATTCGTCGCACGGCAAAGGCCGCAGCCAAGGCGAAGAGCAGGGTCAGGAGAATCGAGAGGAGCAAGAGGGGGAGGAACGCTGGTGTGCCGGTCGGATCCAATCTTGGGCTCCAGGTGACTAGGCGGCAGGAGGACAACCGGGCCGTGACAGGTGCTCACATGTGGCCCACGCGTCCAGACTACGTGACTCGCTGCTCCGCCGACACGGCTGCCAGGCGTCCCGGCCGGGACGCGGCAATCCGCAGCGGTGCGGTGAATGGATGAAGGCGGCGTTCCCATCCCCCGGCCGGGGGATGGGAAC
>NZ_JBIXLM010000079.1:0-4174 GCF_045798545.1 Paeniglutamicibacter sp. ORCA_105
CCCCCCCACCCCCCCCCCCCCCCCCCCCCCCCCCCCCCCCCCCCGCCCCCCCCCCCCCCCCGCCCCCCCCCCCCCCCCCCCCCCCCCCCCCCCCCCCCCCCCCCCCCCGCGCCTGCTTTTAACCCCTCTTTTAAGCCCACGGCGATGGCCGCCCCGCGCACCATGCGCCGACAGCGAACAGCTGCCCCTGCGCCGCCAAAGTCGCTGGCCAAGGCAGTAATGTTCAAGGAAGTAAAGAGCCAGTGGCCCGACGGACAGAACATCGGGGCACGGCATCACGGAGAGGTATCAGAACATGTCCAGTGACTCCCGCACTCCCACGATGGCTTCGGTAGATCCGGCCGCACGTGAGGACTACATCTACAATCGACTCCTCAAGGAGCGGATCATCTGGCTCGGCTCGGAAGTCCGAGACGACAACGCCAATGCGATCTGCTCGCAGTTGCTCCTGCTCTCCGCGGAAGACCCGGAGAAGGACATCTACCTGTACATCAACTCCCCGGGTGGTTCCATCACCGCGGGCATGGCGATCTACGACACCATGCAGTACATCCCCAACGATGTCGTCACCGTGGCCACCGGCCTGGCAGCTTCCATGGGCCAGTTCCTGCTGTCCTCGGGCACCCCGGGCAAGCGCTACGCCACCCCGAATGCCCGCATCCTGATGCACCAGCCTTCCGGCGGCATCGGCGGCACCGCCTCGGACATCCGCATCCAGGCCGAGCTGATCCTTCACATGAAGAAGATCATGAGCGAGCTGACCGCTGCGCAGACCGGCCAGACCGTGGACACCATCCTGAAGGACAACGAGCGCGACAAGTGGTTCACCGCCACGGACGGCCTCGAATACGGCTTCTTTGACCACATCGCCCAGTCCTCCGGCATCGTCTCCGGTGGCGGCGGGGTCGCGAAGTAACGCGACGGAACCCGGCAGACCTAACTGATTTCCCAGGAGATACGATGAATTTCACCCCGAATGCCACCTCCGGCGAAATGCCGTCGGCACGCTACATCCTCCCGCAGTTCGAGGAGCGGACCCCCTACGGGTTCAAGCGCCAGGACCCGTACGCGAAGCTGTTCGAAGACCGCATCATTTTCCTTGGTGCCCAGGTCGACGACGCCTCCGCCGACGACGTCATGGCCCAGCTGCTCGTCCTGGAGTCCATGGACCCCGAGCGCGACATCACCCTGTACATCAACTCGCCCGGCGGCTCGTTCACGGCAATGACGGCGATCTATGACACGATGCAGTTCGTGCGCCCCGAGGTGCAGACCGTGTGCCTGGGCCAGGCAGCCAGCGCCGCGGCGGTGCTGCTTGCCGGCGGCACCCCGGGCAAGCGACTGGCGCTTCCCAACGCACGTGTGCTGATCCACCAGCCCGCCATGGGCGGCGGCGAACGCGGCACCGCGTCGGACCTGCAGATCCAGGCAGAAGAAGTCATGCGCATGCGCGCCTGGCTCGAGACGACCTTGGCCGGGCACAGCAACAAGACCGCGGAAGAGGTCGGCAACGACATCGAACGCGACCTGTACATGACCGCGGCCGAGGCCAAGGTTTACGGATTGATCGACGAGGTCCTGACCCCGCGCAAGATCAAGTCCCAGGGCAGCATCGCCCACTAAGGCGGGACACGGCGAACGGGTGGCTGTTGCGGGGCGCGAAATAAGCGCACCACGGTCCGCCCGTTCGCCCATTCTGTCGGCACTCTGTCATAGAGTTAAGGCAGTTCAGCATTTCCGGTTCTCTCGGGCCGGTCTTACCGGTACCAGATAAGGGGACCAATTCGATGGCACGCATGGGTGAAGGGTCTGATCTGCTCAAGTGTTCCTTCTGTGGCAAGAGCCAGAAGCAGGTTCGCAAGCTGATCGCCGGCCATGGCGTCTACATCTGCACCGAGTGCATTGAACTCTGCAACGAGATCATCGAGGAAGAGCTCGCCGAGGTCGAAGAGGGCGTCGACTTCGAATTGCCCAAGCCGAAGGAAATCTTCGACTCCCTGCAGGAATACGTCATCGGCCAGGAGGGCGCCAAGCGCTCGTTGGCGGTGGCCGTATACAACCACTACAAGCGCATCCAGGGCGGCGCTGCAGCCAAGTCCGTTGCGGCGCTTTCGGACTCCAACTCCCTCGACGAGGTCGAGGTGGCCAAGTCCAACATCCTCCTGATCGGGCCCACCGGCTGCGGCAAGACCTACCTGGCCCAGACGCTGGCCCGCCGCCTAAACGTCCCCTTCGCCGTCGCCGATGCCACCTCGCTCACCGAGGCCGGATACGTGGGCGAGGACGTCGAAAACATCCTGCTCAAGCTCATCCAGGCAGCGGACTACGACGTCAAGAAGGCCGAACAGGGCATCATCTACATCGACGAGATCGACAAGATCTCCCGCAAGAGCGAAAATCCCTCAATCACCCGGGACGTCTCGGGCGAAGGGGTCCAGCAGGCACTGCTGAAGATCCTCGAGGGCACCGTTGCGGCGGTTCCGCCGCAGGGCGGCCGCAAGCACCCGCACCAGGAATTCATCCAACTGGACACCACCAACGTGCTGTTCATCGTTGCGGGCGCCTTCGCCGGTCTCGAGGAGATCATCTCCTCGCGCGCAGGACGCAAGGGGATCGGCTTCGGCGCACCGCTGTCGGCGTTGAAGTCCGAGGCCGCGTCATATGCCGACGTCCGCCCGGAAGACTTGTTGAAGTTCGGCCTCATCCCGGAATTCATCGGCCGGCTGCCGGTGATCAGCACCGTGGAAAAGCTGGACCGCGAGTCCCTCATCAAGATCCTGTCGGAACCCAAGAACGCGCTGATCAAGCAATACCAAAAGATGTTCCGCATGGACGGCGTTGAACTGACCTTTGAGCTGGGCGCCCTGGAGGCCATCGCAGACCTCGCCCTTGCCCGGGACACCGGTGCCCGCGGACTGCGCGCAATCCTGGAGGAAACCCTCAGCGCCACCATGTTCGAAATGCCGAGCCGCGACGATGTCGTCGAGGTCGTCATCACCAGCGACGTGGTGCTCAACGGGGCGGATCCGTCACTGATTTCCGCGCAGGTCGCCGACAAACGCGGCAAAAAGTCCGCTTAGCACTTGACTTGTTCACCCCGGGCTCCGCGCCAACGCGATGTCCCGGGCCCTGAACCCTTGCCATTGATTTAAAGGAGATGCACGTTGTCCGAGAAGACTCACGTTGATTTTTGGTTTGACCCGGCCTGCCCCTTTGCCTGGGCGACGTCCCGCTGGGTCCTCGAGGTCGAAAAGGTGCGTGACATCGAGGTTGCTTGGCATGTGATGTCGCTTTCGGTGCTCAACGACGGTCGCGAGGGCCTGAGCGAGGACTACCGCGATTTCGTGGCCAAGGGCTGGGGCCCGGTCCGCGTGCTCATCGCCGCCGCCCAGAAGCACGGCGACGCGGTGCTCGGCGATCTCTACACCGCCATGGGCGAGATGCTGCACCACGAAAAGGTTGAGGACTACAGCGAGGTCATTTCCCGCGCACTGGCCAAGGCCGGGCTGGAACCGGAATTGGCCGATGCGGCAACCGGGACCGAGTTTGACGAGGCGCTGAAGGCGAGCCACGAAGACGGGATCTCCCGGGTCGGCCAGGACGTCGGCACGCCCGTCATGGCCCTGAACGGTACCGCATTCTTCGGTCCGGTCATTACGCGGGTTCCCTCCGGCGAGGAGGCAGGCAAGATCTTCGATGCCGCCGTCGGCTTGGCGTCGTACCCCTACTTCTTCGAAATCAAGCGCAGCCGCACCGAGAGCCCGCAGTTCGACGTCGAAGCCAACTGACCGGAAAATCCTGTCAATGGTCCCAAGGGCCAATGTTTTCAGCAAGGGGCCGGAGCAAACCTCAAAGTTTGCCCCGGCCCCTTGCCGGTCTCTGGGGCAGGGCGTATAAAAGTAATACGCATCACTACCGGAATGATGCCGAACAAAAACCGAATTCGCGGTGACGAGCTATTGGAATCTCTTCTAGCTCGGCTGCAGCAGCGAAGCAGCAAGACCCACGCAATGAGGATTTTGTCCGGTTCTCTAAATCAACGCTGTACGAGAACCAACACCGAGTCGAAGCCCCTCCGACATTAGTTTGTCAGCCGAAGGGGCTTCCCCTCTGTCTGCCGCCAGGTGCGATGTCGGAGGAGGGGACGGTCCCGGTTGAAAGGACGAGGGCGCGG
>NZ_JBIXLM010000080.1:0-3692 GCF_045798545.1 Paeniglutamicibacter sp. ORCA_105
GACCTACTCTCCCACACCCTCCCGAGTGCAGTACCATCGGCGCAGTGGGTCTTAGCTTCCGGGTTCGGTATGGGACCGGGCGTTTCCCCCACGCTATGACCGCCGTAACTCTAGTACCGCCACCCAAAGCTGGTTTGGGTGTGGTGAATCTGTGGGTTACGACCATGATAGTTATGGTTGTGTTGTGGTGTTCCGCGAAAAACAAATTCGGGTTTGTTGTTTCGGGACCGTATAGTGGACGCAGCGTTTCTTGCCAACCACCGAACGTGTCGGTGGCGTGGTGTTTGTGGTTTAAGTTGTCGGCCTATTAGTACAGGTCAGCTTCACGAGTCTTTAGTCCTCGCTTCCACATCCTGCCTATCAACCCAGTGGTCTGGCTGGGGGCCTCTCACACTCAAAAGTGTATGGAAATCTCATCTCGAAGTGGGCTTCCCGCTTAGATGCTTTCAGCGGTTATCCCTTCCGAACGTAGCTAATCAGCGGTGCACTTGGCAGTACAACTGACACACCAGAGGTTCGTCCGTCCCGGTCCTCTCGTACTAAGGACAGCTCTTCTCAAATTTCCTGCGCGCGCAGCGGATAGGGACCGAACTGTCTCACGACGTTCTAAACCCAGCTCGCGTACCGCTTTAATGGGCGAACAGCCCAACCCTTGGGACCTACTCCAGCCCCAGGATGCGACGAGCCGACATCGAGGTGCCAAACCATGCCGTCGATATGGACTCTTGGGCAAGATCAGCCTGTTATCCCCGAGGTACCTTTTATCCGTTGAGCGACGGCCGTTCCACAACGTGCCGCCGGATCACTAGTCCCGACTTTCGTCCCTGCTCGAGCTGTCGCTCTCACAGTCAAGCTCCCTTGTGCACTTACACTCGACACCTGATTGCCAACCAGGCTGAGGGAACCTTTGGGCGCCTCCGTTACTCTTTAGGAGGCAACCGCCCCAGTTAAACTACCCATCAGGCACTGTCCCTGACCCAGATCATGGGCCGAAGTTAGGTGACCGGTACAGCCAGAGTGGTATTTCAACGATGACTCCACCCGAACTAGCGTCCGGGCTTCACAGTCTCCCACCTATCCTACACAAGCTGCACCGAACACCAATACCAAACTATAGTAAAGGTCTCGGGGTCTTTCCGTCCTGCTGCGCGTAACGAGCATCTTTACTCGTAGTGCAATTTCGCCGAGTTCATGGTTGAGACAGCGGGGAAGTCGTTACTCCATTCGTGCAGGTCGGAACTTACCCGACAAGGAATTTCGCTACCTTAGGATGGTTATAGTTACCACCGCCGTTTACTGGGGCTTAAATTCTCAGCTTCGCCCACAAGGGGCTAACCGGTCCTCTTAACCTTCCAGCACCGGGCAGGAGTCAGTCCGTATACATCGTCTTGCGACTTCGCACGGACCTGTGTTTTTAGTAAACAGTCGCTTCCCCCTGGTCTCTGCGGCCCACACCCGCTCCGAGGAGTAAATCCTCATCACGGGGCAGGCCCCCCTTCTCCCGAAGTTACGGGGGCATTTTGCCGAGTTCCTTAACCATGATTCTCTCGATCGCCTTAGTATTCTCTACCTGATCACCTGTGTCGGTTTGGGGTACGGGCGGCTAAAACCTCGCGTCGATGCTTTTCTTGGCAGCATAGGATCACCGAATCACCCCCCAAGGGGGGCGCCTATCGGGTCTCAGGCTATGTGAGTCGCGGATTTGCCTACGACTCGCCCTACATCCTTGGACCAGGTCAATTCCATTGCCTGGCTCGGCTACCTTCCTGCGTCACACCTGTTAATACGCTTACCTCCCTGGTTCGGGTCCCGCGCCGCACACCCGATACCGTTCCCGAAGGAACGATGGTGGGTGGTTGGGGCGGTTAGCATCACCAGTTCGGTATGGGCGGTTTTTCACCGGTACGGGAATATCAACCCGTTGTCCATCGACTACGCCTGTCGGCCTCGCCTTAGGTCCCGACTTACCCAGGGCAGATTAGCTTGACCCTGGAACCCTTGATCATTCGGCGGACGGGTTTCTCACCCGTCATTCGCTACTCATGCCTGCATTCTCACTCGTGTGGGCTCCACCGCTGGTTTACACCGCGACTTCACTGCCCACACGACGCTCCCCTACCCATCCACACGGCTGGACCACGAAGGCCTGCCAAATATGTGAATGACGCAACTTCGGCGGTGTGCTTGAGCCCCGCTACATTGTCGGCGCGGAATCACTTGACCAGTGAGCTATTACGCACTCTTTCAAGGGTGGCTGCTTCTAAGCCAACCTCCTGGTTGTCTTCGCAACTCCACATCCTTTTCCACTTAGCACACGCTTAGGGGCCTTAGTTGGCGTTCTGGGCTGTTTCCCTCTCGACTATGAAGCTTATCCCCCACAGTCTCACTGCTGCGCTCTCACTTACCGGCATTCGGAGTTTGGCTGACGTCAGTAACCTTGTAGGGCCCATTAGCCATCCAGTAGCTCTACCTCCGGTAAGAAACACGCAACGCTGCACCTAAATGCATTTCGGGGAGAACCAGCTATCACGAAGTTTGATTGGCCTTTCACCCCTACCCACAGCTCATCCCCTCCATTTTCAACTGAAGTGGGTTCGGTCCTCCACGCGCTCTTACACGCGCTTCAACCTGGCCATGGGTAGATCACTTCGCTTCGGGTCTAGATCACGCCACTAACTCGCCCTATTCAGACTCGCTTTCGCTACGGCTTCCCCACACGGGTTAACCTCGCGACGTAACACTAACTCGCAGGCTCATTCTTCAAAAGGCACGCTGTCACCCCAACAAGGAGGCTCCAACGGATTGTAAGCGCACGGTTTCAGGTACTATTTCACTCCCCTCCCGGGGTACTTTTCACCATTCCCTCACGGTACTTGTCCGCTATCGGTCATTGGGTAGTATTTAGGCTTACCAGGTGGTCCTGGCAGATTCAAACGGGATTTCTCGGGCCCCGTCCTACTTGGGATACTCTCACAAAGCGGCGGCACGCATTCGCACTACGGGACTCTCACCCTCTACGGTCCGGCATTCAAGCCGATTCGCCTATGCGCCCGCACCTCACTTCACCAGTCCGGCAGAACTGGTATGGAAAGTCCCACAACCCCGACCATGCAACGCCCGCCGGCTATCACACATGGCTCGGTTTAGCCCCATCCGCGTTCGCTCGCCACTACTAACGGAATCACTATTGTTTTCTCTTCCTGCGGGTACTGAGATGTTTCACTTCCCCGCGTTCCCTCCACACAGCCTATGTGTTCAGCTGCGGGTCATACGGCATGACACCGTACGGGGTTTCCCCATTCGGAAATCCTGGTCTCAACGTCCGGTTATCGACTCCACCAGGCTTATCGCAGATTCCCACGTCCTTCTTCGGCTCCCAATGCCAAGGCATCCACCGTGCGCCCTTAAAAACTTGACCACAAACATGATCAAAAATTTACATGAGCTTTATATTATTACAATCGAAAGAACCAAGAAAAACACACCCGAAAGTGCGTTCACCAGGTTCAATAATTCATAAGAAATTGCTATGCAAGACAAGGACAAAATCCCTGCCTCACAAGATGCTCGCGTCCACTATACAGTTCCCAAACAACAACCCCGTCACACCCACCACCAACACACCCCCCAAAAGAGGCTCGTGCGGCTTAGGCCATGCGCGGGACAATCCAGAAAAAACAAGAACCCAACCC
>NZ_JBIXLM010000081.1:0-2323 GCF_045798545.1 Paeniglutamicibacter sp. ORCA_105
ACGGCGGTCATAGCGTGGGGGAAACGCCCGGTCCCATACCGAACCCGGAAGCTAAGACCCACTGCGCCGATGGTACTGCACTCGGGAGGGTGTGGGAGAGTAGGTCACCGCCGGACATAAATGTCCCGGAACCCCTGAACAGAATTGTTCAGGGGTTCCGATGTTTAACAAGCAAATAGGACCTGGGGTTTATGGTGGCCGCCTATAGGTCGGGCTTATAGGCCCGCCTTCGCACTGGCAGCGCGAGGCCTATCCAGCCGGCGAGGCATCGATGGCGTTCATCGACAGGGGAGTCCTGGTGCATAATCTGGAGCCAGTTGCCCGGTTCTTCGTCCGACTTGGATGCACATTCTCGAACCACGATCGTAGCCGGGGCGTTTCGACTGGATTGGATCAGGATCCGGATCCGGAAAGCGCCCGAGCGGATCCGAGCGTGGCAAACCCCATAAGCTGGCAACATGACCCTGGCGCTGACCGCCTCCAGCGAACCCTCGGGCGGCGAGGCAAGGGCTGATCTTCTTGTGAATTCGTAAGTCTGCCGCCACATCGCATATTGGTGTCCCATACCGAATCAGCTGTGATGGATTCCCAAAGGCGATGTCTGCGACAAGGCCGCTGGCGTGGTTTCGAACCAGGACATCTGGCGGCTCGTCTACATCTTCGGACGGGCAGGCCTGATCGCTGCTGTAGCGGCGCCTTTGAATTCTCTTGCCGCCCCAAACCAGCCCATCGTAATCGACGCATTTCGTCGTTGGCTCGAAGGTCACGTGCTGTGGCTAGACCTCGCGATTCTGCAGCACTCGAACCTTTATCGGCGTCAGCTCTACTTCCGATGACTCAAGATCAATGGCATGCAAACTGCGAAGCTTGCCTGGACCGGGTCACTGTACCTAGCCACGTCAGCCGACTCTGCACATGATGCTGCCGCTTAGCTAGCACCCCTTGCGTTACCTTGACCCGCGCCCGAGACCAAGTCCGGCTCGCACCCCTGCGAAAACCTGCATGCACCGACGACAACCGATATCGTTCACGCACGGGGGCACCTTGCCGGACGGCACTTGCTTGCGGAAGGATGAACCCATCAGTACCCATAATGCCGGGATGTAAGTAGCCATCCTTGGATGCCGATACATCGTGGCGTCCGGCCCAACGCCGGAGTAATGCCGGGATGTAAGTAGCCATCCTTGGATGCCGATACATCGTGGCGTCCGGCCCAACGCCGGAGCATATTGCACCACCGGGGGCACTGATTGCGATACCGGGAACCGCCTCGGACCATAACTGAAGGAGAAACCATGAGCAACGAAAGCTCGGAATCGGCAAGTGCAGGAGAGCCAAACATCCACGGAACCATGCAAATGATCGAAGGACGCGTGGTTCTACACTTCAACTTGAGTTTGCCTCATGCCGTTGAGCGCGTGTGGCGGGCCGTCAGTGTGCCATCTGAACTCGAACGCTGGTTCCCGGGAGCCGTTGACTGGACTCCGGCAGTGGGGGAGACCTTCGATGCCGGTGGGGCAACTCTCGAGGTGACCAACGTCGATGCTCCGCATCATCTGGCGTGGTCCTACGCCGGCCAGCTGCAAAGCTTCGAGCTCAGCGGGGAGGGCGACCGCTGCCGCCTAACGTTCACCCACGTCTTTGACGACCTCCCACTCGCAGCGCAGACCGCAGCCGGTTGGGAGACCTATCTTTCTCGACTTGACCCACATTTGCGTGGCGAGCACTTGACGGAAGCTACGGCTCACGAGCAATGGGCGGAGATTCATGAGCGCTATGCCGAAAGCTTCGGGGTCGACCCGGCACCCGGCCGGAAGTTCGCAGAAGGCATGCGTTCTTCCCAGTGATGCCCCTGACAGTCCGTTGAGCGAACCTCGTACTGCAGGGGCTTTGATCTCGACTCGAGACTGGGACCTGACGCGCGATTCGGTGCCCAGGTGCATCCGCGCCGAATAGTGGCGGTCGACTGCAGAGTAGATGGACACACCTAGATTCCTCACATTGATGATCCGGAATCGGAACAAGCAGCCGGTGCAAGTCACTTGGAGTCGACTGCACCAGCGGATATCCGCACTCTTGGCGAATGCGGGCAGCACGGCTCTCTAAAGGTGTCGCGGGGGTCACAATGTCATTTTTGAGGCGCCTATGCCCAGAACGGCCCCCAAGGGGCCGTTCTGGGCTGGTATTCCGGGGTTTTGAAGGCAGGTGGTCGTCGATTTGCCGGGGTGCGGAATGGTGTGTATAGTTTTCTAAGTCGCCGCGAGGGACACAGCGGGAAAGCTGCTGGAGGAATCGCCGGGCGACCGAATTTTTGCCAAAACCC
>NZ_JBIXLM010000082.1:0-1794 GCF_045798545.1 Paeniglutamicibacter sp. ORCA_105
AGCCGGTCGTTATCCACAGCATCTGTGGAAAACATCGCCATCCTGGCTCGCCCCCAAGCACCAACGACCGCACACCGCCCTGATGCGGTCGTAGCGTCGACATGCCACCAGACCCAAGGCATCGTCGGAAAGTGCGCACCATCAGGGCGGCCAGGCACCTGGCCCGAGCCAAGTCGCGCGCTTGCCAGGAGAAGTGGCGCGCGGACAACGGAAGGTTTCAGGAGCAAGAACTACAGCGCTCCGCACCATCGAATATCCGATCTAACTGATCCCCGTGTCGACCAGAAAATATCTGCCCTCCACGGATGACGGGATATTCCTGTGGGAAGCATGTCTAGGAAGGCCGCCGGATACCCCCGTTTGGTGGATGGCCATCTTTTTCGCAGTACCCATACCCATACCGATTACTGGTGATTTTCTTGTTGGGCTAGCTTCCGGTACCGATCGCGGACGAGACCGACGCGGTGGCGGTGATGCGGGGGTTAAACACCACGCATCACATTCGAACCAAGAACGCGCTGATCCTTGGCTTTGTCCGCCCGAGCCCGTCCACGATTAGCTTCCTGCTACTTGGCATAAATGTCGGCATCGGCTTCATCCACATCCTCATCGCTACAGCGATAGCCGGCTGTGGACACGTACTGGGCATTGTCGCCTACGCGATCGCGGCGACCTCCGGGCTTACCGGGACGCCGAACAGGGCCTCGCCAGTGGCCTCGCCGGACTGACCCAGCAGGCGGCGATCACCCTCGAACCCCCGATTGTAAGCGTCCTCGCGCTGTCTGTCTCGGCGCAAAATTCCCGGACCCCGAAGCCGTCGCTTCGATCCTGGGCGGAGTCCACTTCGGGTTGGCAGTCAACGGTGCGGTCATCTTCCTGGCTGCAGCGATCTTCTTCCTGTTCCTTCCCAAGAAAGTCCCGGCGGCAGCCGACACCCCACTCGCCGGTGCCCAGGCATCCTGACCAACGCCCACGCCGCCGACCTCGGCCTCGTCTCCGCCCGATTCCTTGAAATCGGATTCTGCTTGAGGACTTCGGTCCGCAGCGCTGGCGGATGGGTAAGCGACCTTTGAATCGCGAGACCGCCCTACGGGTTGGTGTCCTGTGGTCAGTATGGGAGCAACTCCGTAGGTGCCGCATCTTGGAACCGCGGACGCCACTGATTCAATATTGATGATTTCCCGGTACTGCCCATCCTGAGGGGAGCCAACACCGGGGTCGGGAGGGCCGTCGACGCCTGGATGGAATCAATACGAGCGCCGGTTTGGGTTGCTCGACAGCAGCGCTCACGGAGTTCGAATCGTCTCTTGGAGTCGTTGGGTGGATCTGCTGAGACGCAGAGCCCTTGCAGCTCGTCAAGGTTGGACCACGTTGTTAGTCCGTTGACAGCTTTGGCTTGCCCCGCGAGAGCGAGCTCATGATGGTTGGAAGCGGGCGCTTCTCCACCAAATCTCCAACAGTTGGTTGTCAAGGTTGGGCTGCCGCGGGATTCGTGCCGCCGTCGGGTGGATGCTGCTTCGTGCCGGTCGCTTGACGGTGGGGACGTTGGTCAGCAGCATCGAGACAGTGTCATGGCGCGGATCACTTTCATCAATTCATACAAATCGACCATATTCGACCTTACGTCGACCCCTACTTCCCTTTGTTGGCGGGGAATAGTGGAGCTAGCTTTGAAGGTGGTCGTCGATTTGCCGGGGTGCGGAATGGTGTGTATAGTTTTCTAAGTCGCCGCGAGGGACACAGCGGGAAAGCTGCTGGAGGAATCGCCGGGCGACCGAATTTTTGCCAAAACCC
>NZ_JBIXLM010000083.1:0-1479 GCF_045798545.1 Paeniglutamicibacter sp. ORCA_105
CCCGGGGGGGGGGGCCCCCCCCCCCCCCCCCGCCGGGCCCCGCGGGTCTCTTTGTCCGGCCCCTACTCCCCCCCCCCGGGGCCCCCCCAAAAATCGCGCCCCCCCCCCCCCCGGGGAGCGCCAAGTTGATTCAGGTGTGCGGCAACGGCACCCGGGGACCTTGAGGCGTTGTTCGTGACATACGCCAGGACCACCGAATGTTCCTGCAATCGATTCAGGGCCTCAATGGCCTTGGGAATTGCACCGTTGCCGGCATAGACGACGCCGTCGAGATCGGCGAGCAGCGCGTCAAAACCTGTAATCAGCATGGATGGATCGAATTCCTACTTTTCGTCGTTTTCGTCCTGGTCGATAACCGGGGACGTTCCGTTGGCCTCGGTGACGGCCGGGGCTTCGTCATCGAGTTCCGGGTTCGATTCCTCGGCCACTTCCTCCAGCGAGGACGCATCGACAACGTCGACGGCGTCTTCGTCAGAGAGACCTTCTTCTACGGCTTCTTCCGAGGATTCGTCGCCGACTTCCGAGGAAGGGGTCTCCGACTCGACGAGATCGCGGGCGCGCGGGCGGCGTGCATCGGTTTCGTCGTCTTCGCCGAGGTCGATGATATCCGGTTCGGCGAACTCGCCGGTGCCCAGGGCTTCCTCGGCCACGGAGATCTGTTTGCGCCAGGTCGACGCTTCTTCGATGCGGCCCAGGTTTTCCAAGGCGTCGGCGTAGGCCGAGAAGAGGCGCGGGCTGTAGCTAAACGCGCGGTTCATGTCCAGCTGCGGGATCTCAAGTTCAGCCAAGGCTGCGTCGAGGTTACCCAAGTCGTTCTGGGCACCGGAAGCGACCATGGCCATTTCGACCTTGCCGTTGGTATCCAGTGTCTCGATGACCTCGCTGTGGGCAATTTCCAGCGCCTTTTCCGGACGACCAATTCCACGTTCGGAATCGGCGATCAGGGGCAGGTGCAGGTTGTTGCCGCTGATGCGACGGTGGGTACGGAATTCACGCAATGCTTCGGCAAACTCACCGGCAGCGTAAGCGGCCAGACCAACTGCTTCACGAACAACGGCAACGCGGCCGCCACGACGGGAAGCTGCGATGGTGTGCTCATACGCCAACTGCGGATCGATATCGATCAAGCGACCGGCCATGACCAGGTGCTTGGATACCCATTCGTTGTTGACGTCGTCAAGGTAACGCAGTTCCGCGCGGGTAATGCGGTCCAGTTCCTTGCCGGTTACATCGTCATCAATTTCCGGTGAGCGTCCGCGTTCCGGGCTGTTGGAGCTGCGAAGGTCAGCCGGGTTGTGCGCACGGCGGGTCGCTTCGTCGCGCTGTGCCTCGAGGTCAGCGGTGCTGCTCTCGGCGCGGGGCTTGAAGCCGCCACGGTCTTCGCGAGGCTTGAAGCCGCCACGGTCTTCGCGAGGCTTGAAGCCACCGCGATCTTCACGGGGCTTGAAACCACCTTCACGGCGATCGTCGCCGCCACGG
>NZ_JBIXLM010000084.1:0-1431 GCF_045798545.1 Paeniglutamicibacter sp. ORCA_105
CGGGGCCTGTTATTCCAGGACCCAACAGTGTGCCAAAAGACCATCCACCCCGTGAAAACCACCGTGTTCCAACCCGCAAGCGAGCGTACTGACGACGACAACCACAACATGAACAGCCATTATTCGTTGATATTCCACCCTTGAGCACTCGCCCATCAACACAAGTGATGGATGCGAGCAGCACTGAACACCCACATGGGAAACACTGTGGAATCCCTGCCTGGTGTTAGTTGCTCCTTAGAAAGGAGGTGATCCAGCCGCACCTTCCGGTACGGCTACCTTGTTACGACTTAGTCCCAATCGCCGGTCCCACCTTCGACGGCTCCCTCCCACAAGGGGTTAGGCCACCGGCTTCGGGTGTTACCAACTTTCGTGACTTGACGGGCGGTGTGTACAAGGCCCGGGAACGTATTCACCGCAGCGTTGCTGATCTGCGATTACTAGCGACTCCGACTTCATGGGGTCGAGTTGCAGACCCCAATCCGAACTGAGACCGGCTTTTTGGGATTAGCTCCACCTCACAGTATCGCAACCCATTGTACCGGCCATTGTAGCATGCGTGAAGCCCAAGACATAAGGGGCATGATGATTTGACGTCGTCCCCACCTTCCTCCGAGTTGACCCCGGCAGTCTCCCATGAGTCCCCGCCTTTACGCGCTGGCAACATGGAACGAGGGTTGCGCTCGTTGCGGGACTTAACCCAACATCTCACGACACGAGCTGACGACAACCATGCACCACCTGTGAACCAGCCCCAAAGGGGAAACCGTGTTTCCACGGCGGTCTGGCACATGTCAAGCCTTGGTAAGGTTCTTCGCGTTGCATCGAATTAATCCGCATGCTCCGCCGCTTGTGCGGGCCCCCGTCAATTCCTTTGAGTTTTAGCCTTGCGGCCGTACTCCCCAGGCGGGGCACTTAATGCGTTAGCTACGGCGCGGAAAACGTGGAATGTCCCCCACACCTAGTGCCCAACGTTTACGGCATGGACTACCAGGGTATCTAATCCTGTTCGCTCCCCATGCTTTCGCTCCTCAGCGTCAGTTAATGCCCAGAGACCTGCCTTCGCCATCGGTGTTCCTCCTGATATCTGCGCATTTCACCGCTACACCAGGAATTCCAGTCTCCCCTACATCACTCTAGTCTGCCCGTACCCACCGCAGATCCGAGGTTGAGCCTCGGACTTTCACGATAGACGCGACAAACCGCCTACGAGCTCTTTACGCCCAATAATTCCGGATAACGCTTGCGCCCTACGTATTACCGCGGCTGCTGGCACGTAGTTAGCCGGCGCTTCTTCTGCAGGTACCGTCACTTTCGCTTCTTCCCTACTGAAAGAGGTTTACAACCCGAAGGCCGTCATCCCTCACGCGGCGTCGCTGCATCAGGCTTTCGCCCATTGTGCAATATTCCCCACTGCTGCCTCCCGTAGGA
>NZ_JBIXLM010000085.1:0-1070 GCF_045798545.1 Paeniglutamicibacter sp. ORCA_105
CGCGAGGCTTGAAACCACCTTCACGGCGGTCATCGCCGCCACGGAATCCACCGCGGTCTTCACGGGGCTTGAAGCCACCGCGGTCTTCGCGAGGCTTGAAACCGCCTTCACGGCGGTCATTGCCGCCACGGAATCCACCGCGGTCTTCGCGAGGCTTGAAACCGCCTTCGCGACGGTCTCCACCCTGGAATCCGCCACGGTCTTCGCGAGGCTTGAAACCACCTTCGCGACGGTCTCCACCCTGGAATCCACCGCGGTCTTCACGGGGCTTGAAACCGCCTTCGCGACGGTCTCCACCCTGGAATCCACCGCGATCTTCGCGAGGCTTAAAGCCACCTTCACGGCGGTCGTCGCCACCCCGGCGGAAGCCGTCGCTGTTGTTCGACTTAGAACCATTTCGGTCGCGGTTGTCCTTTGACCCGAAGCCCTTGTTTTCGTTTGACACTAGATGTGTTCCTCTCAAAAGGGTCTTCAGTTTTGGACCCCACGCATGAACCAGTGGACCTCCGCATCTCACGGAAGCCCACACTAAAATCTTTTTGCCCTCACCAGGGCATTGAACGCCTGCATCTATCTTAGTCGAGCGTACCGAGTCGCCTTCGTGATTTGAACCAATAGTGCGCAACGCAACTGACCAATAGTACGGCAGAATCTCAACAACTCCCGTGGATCATCAAGCCAATCTGATTGGACTAGAGATCTCGAATCGCCGGCGAGCAATTTCATTCCACACAAATTAGATCACCCGGCATGGGGCTAACCTGCTTCTAGTAGAGCGACGTGTCGAAGACGGGACCAATTCAATCAGCCGCACACTTCCAAGTCGCGAACCTTATCGAGGCTGCTGCACAAATACATTGAAGAACGCCCGACATGCAATTGTTGGATGCAGAATGGGCGGTTTTTCTAGCGTCCACGCCATCTCCGGCCACTAAAAGCTTGGCATTTGGGGTGTGGTGGTTAAGCATCGAAACCCCCAAGCCGGTGGGGCTTGGGGGTTTCGGGACAGTTATGTCCGGCGGTGACCTACTCTCCCACACCCTCCCGAGTGCAGTACCATCGGCGCAGTG
>NZ_JBIXLM010000086.1:0-935 GCF_045798545.1 Paeniglutamicibacter sp. ORCA_105
GCCTCGTTGTTCTCCTGGGTGCCGGCGATGAGGGTCTCGGCGATGATGTCCGCGACCTCCACGAACGCGGCCTCGGAGAAGCCGCGGGTGGCCAGGGCCGGGGTGCCGATGCGCAAACCGCTGGTGACCATCGGCGGACGCGGGTCAAAGGGGACCGCGTTGCGGTTCACCGTGATCTCCACCTTCGCCAACAGGTCCTCGCCCTGCTGCCCGTCCAGCTCCGAATGGCGCAGGTCCACCAGGACCAGGTGCACGTCGGTGCCGCCGGTCAGCACGGAAATGCCCACCGCCGCGACATCCGGTGCGGTGAGGCGCTCGGCCAGGATCTTCGCGCCGGCCAGGGTGCGTTCCTGGCGTTCGCGGAACTCCTCGGTCGCGGCGATCTTGAACGCCACGGCCTTGCCCGCGATCACGTGCTCCAGCGGCCCGCCCTGCTGGCCGGGGAACACCGCCGAGTTGATCTTCTTGGCGATGTCCGCATCGTTGGTCAGGATGATCCCGCCGCGCGGACCGGCCAGGGTCTTGTGCGTGGTGGAGGACACCACGTGGGCGTGCGGCACCGGGTTGGGGTGCAGCCCCGCGGCCACCAGGCCGGCGAAGTGCGCCATGTCCACGAACAGGTACGCGCCGACCTTGTCCGCGATCTCCCGGAAGCGCTCGAAGTCCAGCTGCCGCGGGTAGGCGGACCAGCCGGCGACGATCATCTTCGGGGAGTGCTCGATGGCCAGGGCCTCGACCTTGTCCATGTCCACCACCAAGGTGTCCTCCTCAACGCCGTACGGGACGATGTTGTAGAGGCGGCCGGAGAAGTTGATCTTCATGCCGTGGGTCAGGTGCCCGCCGTGGGCCAGGTTCAGGCCCATGATGGTGTCGCCCGGGCGGATCAGCGCGTGCATCACCGAGGCGTTGGCCTGCGCGCCGGAGTGCGGCTGCAC
>NZ_JBIXLM010000087.1:0-878 GCF_045798545.1 Paeniglutamicibacter sp. ORCA_105
CTTGGGGGTTTCGATGCTTAACCACCACACCACCAGAAAACCCACGGCCCCCGGACACACACCCCCGGGGGCCGCACCCCGTTAAGGGGCCACCACCCATCCACAGACACTGTGGATAGCGCTTTTACGTTTCAGATGTTGCCCTGACGTTGTCCAATGCAGGACCTGATCCCTCACGGCACATCTTGTACCGATACCGGAACCGCGAGATGTCTCCCTGCATGATCAGCCTGATTGCGGGGAGCGAATCTGACGCGGAAGCTTACAACACGGCAGTCATGGGCATCGCCCAGAATTTCCTTAACGGCGAGTGTCGTAAACAACTCTTAGTTTGCCACGTGGTTGCCGACGAAGGGCTTGTCGTTTGCCATTCGATCGAGCCGCAAGCAAATGCAGGTGTCGGCAAATAGTGGATCCGGAATGTTGAGAAGTCGAAGTCTTCCAGGGCAACGGATGCAGCGGTGAAGCAACGCTTCCGGTCGATCGCCTGGTCAAAGTCTGCCGGCGCCGGATATCGGGGCGCAATGTCGATGGCTGCAACATAGATGCCCGATCTCTCTGAGTCCCCGGCTGCGTACCGAACCATCCGCACGGCGACACTTTTCTGAACGACCTAGGCATGGTTGTGACGGTCATCATGGCCTGAAAACCAAGTTTTGGTCGCCGGAGCGCCTGAGGTTCCGCTATAGTTATTGATGAAGAACCACAGCATGTGTTGTGACTCGATAAAGCCACCAGTGCTCCTGAATAAGGAATGCGCGGTACTAGAGTTACGGCGGTCATAGCGTGGGGGAAACGCCCGGTCCCATACCGAACCCGGAAGCTAAGACCCACTGCGCCGATGGTACTGCACTCGGGAGGGTGTGGGAGAGTAGGTC
>NZ_JBIXLM010000088.1:0-844 GCF_045798545.1 Paeniglutamicibacter sp. ORCA_105
GGCCATGTGCAGCGCGAGGTAGGCCTTGATGACCTGGTTGAATTCGTGGGCGCGTTCGACCTGTGACCAGTGGCCGCACTGGTTGAAGATGTGGGAGTCGGCGGTGGGGATGACGGCCTGCAGTTCGTGGGTGCGGCTCACGGGGATGACGACGTCCTGCATGCCGTGGACCAGGAGCACCGGGATGTCGAGCTTGCCTAGGACCTCGAAGTCCAGGGGGAGGGCGTCGCGGTCGCGGTCGCGTGCGGTGACGACGTCGACGAGGCGGTCGCTGGCGGTGTCGTTCAGGGCGGAGGCGTAGCGCAGGGAGACGAGTTCGTCGGTGACCAGGGACTTGTCGACGACGAACTGCTCCAGGGTGCGGCGGATGCCTGCCTCGGAGAGTTCTGGTTTGGCGTGGCCGGAGAGGGCCGCGGTCTTCTTGGCTCCGCCGGTGCCCATGGAGACGATGCCCAGCAGGCGTTCGGGGAAGTCGATGGCGAATTGCATGGCGACCCAGCCGCCGATGGAGTTGCCGACAATCCAGGTCTTGTCGATGCCCAGGGCGTCCAGGACGCGGACGGAGTGGCGGACCCATTCCTTGATGCCGTATTCGATGCCTTCGGGGACGACGGTTTGGCCGTAGCCGACGGAGTCGATGGCGATGCAGCGGCCGGATTCGGCCAGTTCGGGGAGGTTCAGCCACCAGTTGGCGGCGGCGGTGACGCCGGTGCCTGAGCCGTGGAGGAAGAGGATCGGGGTGCCTTCGCCGAGCTCGTGGTAGTGGGTGATTTCGCCTTCGGCGGTTTGCAGCCACTTGTCTTCGAGGCCGAAGAAGGCGTCGGTCGTGTAATCGGGAATCTGG
>NZ_JBIXLM010000089.1:0-700 GCF_045798545.1 Paeniglutamicibacter sp. ORCA_105
AGTTGCTCCAGAGCGAAGCGCCGGCAGGAAACGTTAGTCCGGGTCGTGGGTGTTGGAAGTGTCTGTTGTTTGAGAACTCAATAGTGTGCCAAGTTTGTTGATACCAATTTATTTATTTTATTGGTGAATGGTTTCAGGGTCCGCACCCCCGTGTGGATGCCTGGGGCAATTTGCCAGGATGTTTTGCTTGGTGCAACCCGGTCGATTTTTTCCAGTCGGCGTGTTGGTTGTGTCTGTATTTTTTTACGGAGAGTTTGATCCTGGCTCAGGATGAACGCTGGCGGCGTGCTTAACACATGCAAGTCGAACGATGACTTTTGTGCTTGCACAGAATGATTAGTGGCGAACGGGTGAGTAACACGTGAGTAACCTGCCCTTGACTCTGGGATAAGCCTGGGAAACTGGGTCTAATACCGGATATGCACCGTGGACCGCATGGTTCTTGGTGGAAAGATTTTTTGGTCAGGGATGGACTCGCGGCCTATCAGCTTGTTGGTGAGGTAATGGCTCACCAAGGCGACGACGGGTAGCCGGCCTGAGAGGGTGACCGGCCACACTGGGACTGAGACACGGCCCAGACTCCTACGGGAGGCAGCAGTGGGGAATATTGCACAATGGGCGAAAGCCTGATGCAGCGACGCCGCGTGAGGGATGACGGCCTTCGGGTTGTAAACCTCTTTCAGTAGGGAAGAAGCGAAAG
>NZ_JBIXLM010000090.1:0-664 GCF_045798545.1 Paeniglutamicibacter sp. ORCA_105
GCGTGCCGTAAATCGGCATAATTTTCTTCACGATTACCTATCCGTTCGGGCGAGCGATGTTGGGATTACATTGACTCGGGCTTAGCGCCAGAGGCCGCGCGTATCGATAACGTCCTTGCCTGCAAGCGCGGTAGCGGGAACTGCCTTGAACTGATCGTGGTCAACCAACACCACAATCGTGGATGCCTCGGCCAGACCGGCGTCCGTGTTGACAAGCTTAACATTGTTGATCCCAGCCAATGTGGCAGGAAGGGACTCAATGTGTGGCTCGACCAGCAGGAACTCAACGCCCGGCGCCTTTTCAGCCAGCGAGCGGGCAATCGAAATCGACGGGGATTCGCGAAGATCGTCGATGTTTGCCTTGAAGGCAAGACCCAAAACGGCCACCTTGCCGTTGAAACCGGGGGTTTGGGTCGACGTGATGACCTTGTCCACGACCCACGACGGCTTCGCATCATTGGTTTCGCGGGCTTGGCGGATGAGCTTGGACTCTTCCGGGGCCGCGGCGACGATGAACCACGGGTCAACGGCGATGCAGTGTCCACCAACGCCCGGGCCCGGCTGCAGGATGTTCACGCGCGGGTGGTGGTTAGCCAGCTCGATGAGCTCCCACACGTCGATCCCGACCTTGTCGGAGATCACCGACAGTTCATTGGCAAAGGCA
>NZ_JBIXLM010000091.1:0-664 GCF_045798545.1 Paeniglutamicibacter sp. ORCA_105
TGCCTTTGCCAATGAACTGTCGGTGATCTCCGACAAGGTCGGGATCGACGTGTGGGAGCTCATCGAGCTGGCTAACCACCACCCGCGCGTGAACATCCTGCAGCCGGGCCCGGGCGTTGGCGGACACTGCATCGCCGTTGACCCGTGGTTCATCGTCGCCGCGGCCCCGGAAGAGTCCAAGCTCATCCGCCAAGCCCGAGAAACCAATGACGCGAAGCCGTCGTGGGTCGTGGACAAGGTCATCACGTCGACCCAAACCCCCGGTTTCAACGGCAAGGTGGCCGTTTTGGGTCTTGCCTTCAAGGCAAACATCGACGACCTTCGTGAATCCCCGTCGATCGCCATTGCCCGCTCGCTGGCCGAAAAGGCGCCGGGCGTCGAATTCCTGCTGGTCGAGCCACACATTGAGTCCCTTCCTGCCACATTGGCCGGGATCAACAATGTTAAGCTTGTCAACACGGACGCCGGCCTGGCCGAGGCATCCACGATTGTGGTGTTGGTTGACCACGATCAGTTCAAGGCAGTTCCCGCTACCGCGCTTGCGGGCAAGGACGTTATCGATACGCGCGGCCTCTGGCGCTAAGCCCGAGTCAATGTAATCCCAACATCGCTCGCCCGAACGGATAGGTAATCGTGAAGAAAATTATGCCGATTTACGGCACGC
>NZ_JBIXLM010000092.1:0-631 GCF_045798545.1 Paeniglutamicibacter sp. ORCA_105
GGCAAGGACGTTATCGATACGCGCGGCCTCTGGCGCTAAGCCCGAGTCAATGTAATCCCAACATCGCTCGCCCGAACGGATAGGTAATCGTGAAGAAAATTATGCCGATTTACGGCACGCGCCCGGAAGCCATCAAGGTGGCTCCGATTGTGAAGGCCTTGCAGGAATCGGAGCTCTTCGACTGTGTGGTGACCGTAACCGGCCAGCACCGCGAGATGCTCGACCAAGTCAACGAGCTCTTTGACATCACCCCGGAATACGACCTGGATGTCATTCAGCCCCGGCAGACCCTGAACTCCTTGCTGACAAAGACCATCAACGGTCTGGATGCCATCTTTGAGAAGGAAAAGCCGGACGCCGTGGTGGTCCAGGGGGACACCACCACGTCGACCGCCGGCGCCATTGCCGCGTTCTACCGGGGCATCCCGGTGGTCCACGCCGAGGCGGGACTGCGAAGCTACGACATCTTCTCGCCGTTCCCTGAGGAAGCGAACCGCAAGATCACGTCACAGATCGCCAGTTTGCACCTTGCTCCGACCACGCTGAGCCAGCTGAACCTGGTCAACGAGACCATTGATCCGCGGACCATTACGGTCACCGGCAACACCGTGATCGATGCGCTGTTCAAGGT
>NZ_JBIXLM010000093.1:0-587 GCF_045798545.1 Paeniglutamicibacter sp. ORCA_105
AACATCGGCTTCTCGTGTGTTTGCTGTGGGTGCGGAGGGGGTTACTCGGCCAGCGTGTGCGATTCGGTCGCGCTGCGCTCGATCGTCTCCACCTTTTCGTCGGACGGATCCTGTGCCTGCGCACCGAGGTGGCCGCGGGTCAGCTTGTTCATGATCAGTGCGATGGCGCCGTCGCCGGTCACGTTGGTTGCCGTGCCGAAGCTGTCCAGCGCGATGTACGCGGCGAACATCAGGCCAACCTCGACCTCGCCGAAGCCGAGCATCTGGGCCAGCAGGCCGGCCGCGGCGGCGATCGCGCCGCCGGGAACGCCCGGGGCGGCGATCATCATAACGCCGAGCATCAGGATGAACGGGAAGTACGCACCAAAGGTGACGTCACCACCGGTCAGCAGCAGCACCGCGATCGAGAAGCAGGTGATCTTGACCATCGAGCCGGAGAGGTGGATCGTGGCGCACAGCGGGATCACGAAACCCGCAACCGAGTCGGAGACGCCGTTCTTCTTGGTTGAGGCCAGCGTGACCGGGATCGTCGCGGCCGAAGAGGAGGTGCCCAGGGCGGTGAAGTAGGCATCGCGCATGCGCCACAG
>NZ_JBIXLM010000094.1:0-574 GCF_045798545.1 Paeniglutamicibacter sp. ORCA_105
GCTCACCCTGCACCGGGCATCCGGCACCGCCAGCTACCCGGCACGGTTCCAGCTCCTGCTGGCCGCCAACCCGTGTCCGTGCGGGCGGAACCTGGGTAAGGGCACCGACTGCACCTGTACCCCGATGCAGCGCCGCCGCTACTTGGCCAGGCTCTCGGGTCCGCTGCTTGACCGCATCGACATGCAGCTCTTCGTTCCGCAGCTCTCTGCCCGGGAACTGGCCGGGCGTGGAACCGGCGAATCCTCCGCCGTGGTCGCGGCGCGCGTGGGCGAGGCCCGTACGGCGGCACGTGATCGGCTCAAGCGCTGGGGTATTGGCACCAACGCGGAAGTGCCCGGATCGATCCTGCGCAACGAGCTGCGACTGCTGAGGGCCACCCTGGCCGGACTGAACCGGGCCACGGAGTCGCTGCGGCTCAGCGCACGCGGCTACGACAGGGTGCTGCGCATCGCGTGGTCAATCGCCGACCTGAACTCCCACGCCTGCCCCACGTCGGACGACGTCGATGTGGCCATCCAGCTGCGCCAGCACGGCAAGGGCGACGTGGGATAGCCTCGTTCGCCGAGGAATGCC
>NZ_JBIXLM010000095.1:0-499 GCF_045798545.1 Paeniglutamicibacter sp. ORCA_105
GCCACGGTCTTCGCGAGGCTTGAAGCCGCCACGGTCTTCGCGAGGCTTGAAGCCACCGCGATCTTCACGGGGCTTGAAACCACCTTCACGGCGATCGTCGCCGCCACGGAAACCACCGCGATCTTCGCGAGGCTTGAAACCACCTTCACGGCGATCGTCGCCGCCACGGAAACCACCACGGTCTTCGCGAGGCTTGAAACCACCTTCACGGCGGTCATCGCCGCCACGGAAGCCACCACGGTCTTCGCGAGGCTTGAAACCACCTTCACGGCGATCGTCGCCGCCACGGAAGCCACCACGGTCTTCGCGAGGCTTGAAGCCACCGCGATCTTCCCGGGGCTTGAAACCACCTTCACGGCGGTCATCGCCGCCACGGAATCCACCGCGGTCTTCACGGGGCTTGAAGCCACCTTCACGGCGGTCATCGCCGCCACGGAATCCACCGCGGTCTTCGCGAGGCTTGAAACCACCTTCACGGCGGTCATCGCCGCCACGGAAT
>NZ_JBIXLM010000096.1:0-476 GCF_045798545.1 Paeniglutamicibacter sp. ORCA_105
ACCGCCACCGTCACCGCGCACAACGCGGTAGGGACAGCACCGGCGTCGGAGGCTGCGGCCTTCACCACGGCACCGACCCCGGCGACGGTCCCGGGTGCGCCCGGAAACGTCTCGATCGAAGCCACGCACGAATCGGCAAAGGTCATCTGGACCGCGCCGGATGACGGCGGGGAACCGGTTTCCGGTTACACCGTTCGCGTGTTCCAGGAAAATGCGGAAGTGCGGTCGGTTTCGGCCAGCGGCACCGAGGCACTCCTGGGTGGGCTGAATGCCGAGACGGAATACAGCGTCACGGTCACCGCGCACAACGCGGTGGGCGAGTCTGCCCCGTCCGAAGCAGCGGCGTTCACCACGGCGGCTGAACCGGCCACGGCTCCTGCCGCGGTCTCGGAGATCACGGTCGAGGCGACGCATGAATCCGCGACGGTGAAGTGGAAGGCCCCGCACGACGGCGGTTCGGCCATCACCGGCTACAC
>NZ_JBIXLM010000097.1:0-405 GCF_045798545.1 Paeniglutamicibacter sp. ORCA_105
CACCAATATTTGCTCAATATCATCCGGGTAGTCTACTTTCAGATGATGATCGGAAGCTACCCAATCCTTTATTTCATTTAAATCTAAAACTTTAGAGTTTGGGATTCCCATTTTGTCCAAAGCACACGCATTACATTCCTGCTCATATTGATTATGAATCGGGATAACAAATAATTTTTTATCCATAAAAAGGGCTTCGGCAGGGGTTTCGAAACCAGCGTTGCATAAAATTCCATCGCAGTTTTCGAAAGATTTTAAATATTGAATTTCATCAATCGGGAAAATCTCAACATTTTTTATTTTATATTGAATTTTGCTGTGTTTAGAAAACACTTTCCATTCAACAGGGATTTGTTCTAAAACTTTAATGATATTTTCATCGGAAAACTCGGTAAATACACCAAA
>NZ_JBIXLM010000098.1:0-373 GCF_045798545.1 Paeniglutamicibacter sp. ORCA_105
CTGCCTGCCGGCCACCGTGGGGGCCCGCACCCACAAGATCGAGGTCAAGGACGGCGAGCTGTTGCTCTACCCTGAAACCCCGGCAGTCTGACCCACGCCCCGGATGAGAAAAGGCGGCGGCTGGACCTGCACCTTGTCGAAGCGCGCGCCTGCCGGGTTGGACGGCAGCAGCATCAGAACGATGATGGCCAGCGCGCCGAGGATCGGGATGAGGATGAGCAGGTACAGCCACCCGCTGAAGTTGCAGTCGTGCAGGCGGCGGACCGAGACGGCGATGCTCGGGACCAGGGTGGCCAGGCCGAAGAGAATCGCAATCACCGTTCCCGCCATCGCTCCCATGCCGGGAGCCCCGGTGGCTGGATCCGCAGTGGAA
>NZ_JBIXLM010000099.1:0-368 GCF_045798545.1 Paeniglutamicibacter sp. ORCA_105
CCAACGCCCGGGCCCGGCTGCAGGATGTTCACGCGCGGGTGGTGGTTAGCCAGCTCGATGAGCTCCCACACGTCGATCCCGACCTTGTCGGAGATCACCGACAGTTCATTGGCAAAGGCAATGTTGACGTCGCGGTAGGAATTTTCAACCAGCTTTGCCATTTCAGCGGTGGTTGCATCGGTGATAAGGATTTCAGCTTCGCAGAAAACGCTGTAAAGGTCCTTGGCCATTTGTGCGGCTTCGGGGGTGATGCCGCCGACGATGCGGTCGTTGGTGACCAGTTCCTCCATGACGCGTCCCGGAAGCACGCGCTCCGGGCAGTGGGCGACGTGCAGGGTCGAGGAGTCCAGGTCCGGACGGGCAGCAAG
>NZ_JBIXLM010000100.1:0-362 GCF_045798545.1 Paeniglutamicibacter sp. ORCA_105
TCCCCGGAGGGCGGGGACAAGCCCGAGGGCGAGTTGGCTGCGGCGATCGATGACGCGTTTGGTTCCTTTGACGCTTTCCGTGCGCACTTCACCGCCGCGGCGATGAGCCTGCAGGGTTCGGGTTGGGCGCTGCTGGGCTTCGAGGGCCTGGGCGGCCAGCTGGTCATCGAGCAGCTCTATGACCAGCAGGGCAACGTGCCGGTGGCGACGACCCCGTTGTTGATGTTGGACATGTGGGAGCACGCGTTCTACCTGGATTACGTGAATGTGAAGGCCGATTACGTGAAGGCTTTCTGGAACATCGTGAACTGGGCCGATGTCTCGGCCCGCTTCGAGGCGGCGCGTGCCGGTGCCCCGAAGCT
>NZ_JBIXLM010000101.1:0-356 GCF_045798545.1 Paeniglutamicibacter sp. ORCA_105
AGGTGGTCGTCGATTTGCCGGGGTGCGGAATGGTGTGTATAGTTTTCTAAGTCGCCGCGAGGGACACAGCGGGAAAGCTGCTGGAGGAATCGCCGGGCGACCGAATTTTTGCCAAAACCCCACCCCAGTTTTGCTGGTTGCCTTGTGCGCCGGAAAAGTTGTGGGATCGCATGTTAGATCAGGTCGGGCCGGAAACGGTGGATTTGCTTCGGGACACGCGGTGGGGTAAGGTAGACAAGTTGCTCCAGAGCGAAGCGCCGGCAGGAAACGTTAGTCCGGGTCGTGGGTGTTGGAAGTGTCTGTTGTTTGAGAACTCAATAGTGTGCCAAGTTTGTTGATACCAATTTATTTATTTT
>NZ_JBIXLM010000102.1:0-346 GCF_045798545.1 Paeniglutamicibacter sp. ORCA_105
GGCGAGGAGTACGGGCCAGGCGCCGGCTCCCACGTCGGCTGCGACGCATCGGACGAGTGCGAACTTGAACCTGCGGCAGGATCCGGGCACGCATTCCAGGTCGTTGACGGTTCTTGCCAAAGGGACGGCGGTTGCCCGGACGGGCAAGGCCAGCGGTGTTTGGTGGGAGGTCAAGGCCGGTTCGCGGACCGGTTGGGTGAGTTCCAATTACTTGGCGAGGAGCGCCGGCCAGGCGCCGGCTCCCACGTCGGCTGCGACGCATCGGACGAGTGCGAACTTGAACCTGCGGCAGGATCCGGGCACGCATTCCAGGTCGTTGACGGTTCTTGCCAAGGGCACGGCGGTT
>NZ_JBIXLM010000103.1:0-337 GCF_045798545.1 Paeniglutamicibacter sp. ORCA_105
GCCACGGTCTTCGCGAGGCTTGAAGCCGCCACGGTCTTCGCGAGGCTTGAAGCCACCGCGATCTTCACGGGGCTTGAAACCACCTTCACGGCGATCGTCGCCGCCACGGAAACCACCGCGGTCTTCGCGAGGCTTGAAGCCGCCACGGTCTTCACGGGGCTTGAAACCACCTTCACGGCGATCGTCGCCGCCACGGAAACCACCGCGGTCTTCGCGAGGCTTGAAGCCGCCACGGTCTTCGCGAGGCTTGAAGCCGCCACGGTCTTCGCGAGGCTTGAAGCCACCGCGATCTTCACGGGGCTTGAAACCACCTTCACGGCGATCGTCGCCGCCACGG
>NZ_JBIXLM010000104.1:0-334 GCF_045798545.1 Paeniglutamicibacter sp. ORCA_105
TTCGATCGAGACGTTTCCGGGCGCACCCGGGACCGTCGCCGGGGTCGGTGCCGTGGTGAAGGCCGCAGCCTCCGACGCCGGTGCTGTCCCTACCGCGTTGTGCGCGGTGACGGTGGCGGTGTAATCCGTCTTGGACTCAAGCCCCTCGAACTTCACCGAGAGCTCCCCCTCGGTGGAGATGGGTGCCACCTGTGTGGCGCCGCCCAGGGATACCGTGTAGCCGGTGATGGCCGAACCGCCGTCGTGCGGGGCCTTCCACTTCACCGTCGCGGATTCATGCGTCGCCTCGACCGTGATCTCCGAGACCGCGGCAGGAGCCGTGGCCGGTTCAGCC
>NZ_JBIXLM010000105.1:0-331 GCF_045798545.1 Paeniglutamicibacter sp. ORCA_105
CAGGTCGTAGAAGAACCCGTTGTAGTGGTCGGGGCCGAAGTTGACGACCAAGTCCGGGTTGAATTCCTTGGCAAAGGCACGGACCTGCTCGAAGGCGGCGTCGACAGCTGCCTTGACCTCCTCCGGCGGGTTGGTGTGCTCCAGCAGGGGAGAGTGCGACATCGCGATCAGTGCTTGAGTCATGGCGCTACGCTTTTGCTTCCGGCCGGTCGGCCATGTGCAGCGCGAGGTAGGCCTTGATGACCTGGTTGAATTCGTGGGCGCGTTCGACCTGTGACCAGTGGCCGCACTGGTTGAAGATGTGGGAGTCGGCGGTGGGGATGACGGCCTG
>NZ_JBIXLM010000106.1:0-291 GCF_045798545.1 Paeniglutamicibacter sp. ORCA_105
AAAATAAATAAATTGGTATCAACAAACTTGGCACACTATTGAGTTCTCAAACAACAGACACTTCCAACACCCACGACCCGGACTAACGTTTCCTGCCGGCGCTTCGCTCTGGAGCAACTTTACTATCTTAGACCCAAACAAACTCAGCGTCAAATCGACTTCCGAAGTTCATTTGGAATTCTTTGCAATCGGCTCCGCGCTTCACCCTTTCGGGCTACGTTGCGGTGCTCGGTGCGAGAAATAACTCTACGCGCATCCGGCCCGAATGTCCAAACGGCAGGAACCCTCACC
>NZ_JBIXLM010000107.1:0-282 GCF_045798545.1 Paeniglutamicibacter sp. ORCA_105
GGGCTGGGCCGCTACATCTTCGACGGGCTGGCCCTCTTCGACTACGGCGAGGTGCTGGTCGGTGCCGTGCTGGTCACCGGCCTCGCACTGGTGCTCGACGGATTGCTGGCCCTGCTGGCCAAGGCACTGTCCCCTGCCCGTCGGTCAATCGCCCGATAAGTAGGCATTCCTCGGCGAACGAGGCTATCCCACGTCGCCCTTGCCGTGCTGGCGCAGCTGGATGGCCACATCGACGTCGTCCGACGTGGGGCAGGCGTGGGAGTTCAGGTCGGCGATTGACCA
>NZ_JBIXLM010000108.1:0-271 GCF_045798545.1 Paeniglutamicibacter sp. ORCA_105
TCCACTATACAGTTCCCAAACAACAACCCCGTCACACCCACCACCAACACACCCCCCAAAAGAGGCTCGTGCGGCTTAGGCCATGCGCGGGACAATCCAGAAAAAACAAGAACCCAACCCCCCACACACCCAAAGGGCATGCAGGAAAAGCCGGGGCCTGTTATTCCAGGACCCAACAGTGTGCCAAAAGACCATCCACCCCGTGAAAACCACCGTGTTCCAACCCGCAAGCGAGCGTACTGACGACGACAACCACAACATGAACAGCCAT
>NZ_JBIXLM010000109.1:0-271 GCF_045798545.1 Paeniglutamicibacter sp. ORCA_105
CGTCGAATCCCTCGAATGTCTATCGCTGGGTGAAGGGCAAGCAGCCCGTCTACCAAGCTGCCAAGACCTCGGGCACGAAGATCGGCACGCTTACGAACAACACGAGGGTGCAGTGGCTGCGGACCTCGGGTTCGTGGCAGCAGGTGCGTACCGGTGCAGGGATTGGCTGGATCCAGTCCAGCAAGCTGTCCACCACCGCGATCAAGCCTCCGGCCAAGGTCTATAACTACACCAAGGTGTTCACCGCGGTGAAGGCCAAGGCGTCGAGTTC
>NZ_JBIXLM010000110.1:0-250 GCF_045798545.1 Paeniglutamicibacter sp. ORCA_105
TCCACTATACAGTTCCCAAACAACAACCCCGTCACACCCACCACCAACACACCCCCCAAAAGAGGCTCGTGCGGCTTAGGCCATGCGCGGGACAATCCAGAAAAAACAAGAACCCAACCCGAAACCGGATCGGGGCCTGTTATTCCAGGACCCAACAGTGTGCCAAAAGACCATCCACCCCGTGAAAACCACCGTGTTCCAACCCGCAAGCGAGCGTACTGACGACGACAACCACAACATGAACAGCCAT
>NZ_JBIXLM010000111.1:0-242 GCF_045798545.1 Paeniglutamicibacter sp. ORCA_105
GCAGCCACTGCACCCTCGTGTTGTTCGTAAGCGTGCCGATCTTCGTGCCCGAGGTCTTGGCAGCTTGGTAGACGGGCTGCTTGCCCTTCACCCAGCGATAGACATTCGAGGGATTCGACGAGCCCAGGCTGCTCGCCGGCACAAATCCGGTCTTCCCCGAAACAAGGACCCTGGTCCAGGAACCGCTCCTGCCCAGCACCTCCACCTTCGTCTGGCGGTGCAGCGAAAGAACACCCGCCGAC
>NZ_JBIXLM010000112.1:0-241 GCF_045798545.1 Paeniglutamicibacter sp. ORCA_105
GGCTCCCACGTCGGCTGCGACGCATCGGACGAGTGCGAACTTGAACCTGCGGCAGGATCCGGGCACGCATTCCAGGTCGTTGACGGTTCTTGCCAAGGGCACGGCGGTTACCCGGACGGGTAAGGCCAGCGGTGTTTGGTGGGAGGTCAAGGCCGGTTCGCGGACCGGTTGGGTGAGTTCCAATTACTTGGCGAGGAGTACGGGCCAGGCGCCGGCTCCCACGTCGGCTGCGACGCATCGG
>NZ_JBIXLM010000113.1:0-241 GCF_045798545.1 Paeniglutamicibacter sp. ORCA_105
CGGTGCAGGGATTGGCTGGATCCAGTCCAGCAAGCTGTCCACCACCGCGATCAAGCCTCCGGCCAAGGTCTATAACTACACCAAGGTGTTCACCGCGGTGAAGGCCAAGGCGTCGAGTTCCTCGGCGGGTGTTCTTTCGCTGCACCGCCAGACGAAGGTGGAGGTGCTGGGCAGGAGCGGTTCCTGGACCAGGGTCCTTGTTTCGGGGAAGACCGGATTTGTGCCGGCGAGCAGCCTGGGT
>NZ_JBIXLM010000114.1:0-240 GCF_045798545.1 Paeniglutamicibacter sp. ORCA_105
GGCCAGCAGGGCCAGCAATCCGTCGAGCACCAGTGCGAGGCCGGTGACCAGCACGGCACCGACCAGCACCTCGCCGTAGTCGAAGAGGGCCAGCCCGTCGAAGATGTAGCGGCCCAGCCCACCCAAATTCACGTAGGCGGCGATCGTGGCCGTGGCCACGACCTGCAGGATCGCCCCGCGCATCCCGCCCAGGATCAGCGGCAGCGCCAGGGGAAGTTCGACCTGCAGGATGATCCGCGA
>NZ_JBIXLM010000115.1:0-237 GCF_045798545.1 Paeniglutamicibacter sp. ORCA_105
CTTGGGGGTTTCGATGCTTAACCACCACACCACCAGAAAACCCACGGCCCCCGGACACACACCCCCGGGGGCCGCACCCCGTTAAGGGGCCACCACCCATCCACAGACACTGTGGATAGCCGGTCGTTATCCACAGCATCTGTGGAAAACATCGCCATCCTGGCTCGCCCCCAAGCACCAACGACCGCACACCGCCCTGATGCGGTCGTAGCGTCGACATGCCACCAGACCCAAGGC
>NZ_JBIXLM010000116.1:0-231 GCF_045798545.1 Paeniglutamicibacter sp. ORCA_105
CTGCCTGCCGGCCACCGTGGGGGCCCGCACCCACAAGATCGAGGTCAAGGACGGCGAGCTGTTGCTCTACCCTGAAACCCCGGCAGTCTGACCCACGCCCCGGATGAGAAAAGGCGGCGGACCGAGACGGCGATGCTCGGGACCAGGGTGGCCAGGCCGAAGAGAATCGCAATCACCGTTCCCGCCATCGCTCCCATGCCGGGAGCCCCGGTGGCTGGATCCGCAGTGGAA
>NZ_JBIXLM010000117.1:0-226 GCF_045798545.1 Paeniglutamicibacter sp. ORCA_105
ATTCCGTGGCGGCGATGACCGCCGTGAAGGTGGTTTCAAGCCTCGCGAAGACCGCGGTGGATTCCGTGGCGGCGATGACCGCCGTGAAGGTGGCTTCAAGCCCCGTGAAGACCGCGGTGGCTTCAAGCCCCGTGAAGACCGCGGTGGATTCCGTGGCGGCGATGACCGCCGTGAAGGCGGTTTCAAGCCTCGCGAAGACCGCGGTGGCTTCAAGCCCCGTGAAGAC
>NZ_JBIXLM010000118.1:0-209 GCF_045798545.1 Paeniglutamicibacter sp. ORCA_105
CACTGCGCCGATGGTACTGCACTCGGGAGGGTGTGGGAGAGTAGGTCACCGCCGGACATAACTGTCCCGAAACCCCCAAGCCCCACCGGCTTGGGGGTTTCGATGCTTAACCACCACACCACCAGAAAACCCACGGCCCCCGGACACACACCCCCGGGGGCCGCACCCCGTTAAGGGGCCACCACCCATCCACAGACACTGTGGATAGC